>NZ_DANC01000063.1:0-25553 GCF_002499755.1 Methanoculleus sp. UBA291
CTGATATATATTCGGGTTAACGCAGGTCGTATAATCGATCCCGTCAATTGCCTGTTTTACGCTGGCGACATATATCCGGCATACTACCCGGACCTCCCTCTCTTCACTGTCGTCCTTCCTCCATCGAATAGAATAGCAGGAAGTAACCTTTATTCCCCATATCCTCCCATAGTGAATTATGGTAACACCGATCCAGTTTCAGCCGGAGACCACGGCCCGCCTGGATGATGTGAAAATCCATCCACGAGAAACCCTTCATGCCGACGGCGACTCATCGGGTCCCCTGAATAGTTACAAATATCTGTTCTCACACTGCATAAATGATTATTATTCGGGGGAAAAATCGTGCAAGTTTTCTTCAACGTTGAATTTGATGGGGAATGGTGGTGCGCGAGCGCCCGCACACCGGGGAACCTGATCTGCACCCAGGGTGAAAACATAGGGGATCTCATCAACAATATCATCGACGCAACATTACTTCACTATGATGATCTTCTCCAAATGGGAGAACATATCACGATCGTCACTATTTACCGATCAACGTCTTCCAGTCCCGCTCCACAAGCAACCGCCAATTTCGAATACAGGGTCGATCTCGTTGCCGCGTCGTCCGGTTGTTAGTGGAACTGATGTCATCAAAGCATTCAGCAAGATTGGGTTCTACCTATTTCGCAAACCGGCAGTCACGTTCACCTGCACAAAGAATTCACCAAACATGGCCCGTTAACCATCACCATACCTCTTCACCGGACGCTCGCGGTGGGGACGCTTAACGTTATCGTCTCCGAGATAGCGCGATATGAAGAGATCCCCAAACAACAGATATTCGATCTCCTTCGCTGACCGGGCGAGTATCCACGAGGAGTGCGAAATAGTAGGGAGAGGGGATGTTTTCTACCGGATTCACCTGAAGAACTGCTAACACTCCTGCAGAACATGAACCTTGCCATGGATGACGGCATGCTGAATCTGACCGGGGTGCTCCTCTTTGCTGAGAAACCCGAGTGGATCAAACCCCAGTTCATCATCAAAGCCATCCGCTATCCCGGCAACGCCATCCACGCAAGCGAATACCTCGACACCGAGGATTTTTCCGGGACATTCCCCGAGATCTTCGAGGGCGCCATGGCCTTTATCATGCGCAACCCGCGGAAGGTCCAGGCAGGTAAAGGAGTCAATACCCCGGGGGTTCTGGAGATCCCGCCGGTAGTCTTTGAGGAACTCCGGGTCAATGCTCTGGTGCACCGGGATTACCTGGTCAGTGCACCTATCCGGCTGTTCGTCTTCGACAACCGCATCGAGATCATCAGCCCCGGCCACCTCCCGAACAACCTGACGGTGGAAAAGATCCGGACCGGCAACTCAAATATCAGGAACCCTATCCTGGCATCATACGTCGCAAAGGGGCTGCTGCCGTACCGCGGTCTCGGCTCCGGCATCAAGCGGGCACTCGAAGACTGGCCGGATATCGACTTCACCGACGACCGGGACGGTTGCCTCTTCACCGTCACAGTTCACCGAAAGGAGGAGAAAAGTTCGGAGAAAGGTTCGGAGAAAAGTTCGGAGAAAATCCTTGAACTCCTGAAGGCCGAACCCGACCTGGCAGCAAGAGTAGTCGCAGAACGGCTCGAGATCACACAGAGGGCGGTCGAAAAGCAGATCGCCAACCTGCGTAGAGACGGCCGGCTCCGCCGCATCGGCCCCGCCCGCGGCGGGCGCTGGGAGGTGCTGGAATGACCTTCACCGATTCCTCCACCGTCGAGCAGCTGATCCTTGATGCCGTCACCCGAAAGCGGCGGGCCGCCCACCTGACCGTGCAGGAAGCCCCCCGGGCCGCATTGCCCGGCCGGTTGGACCTACTGCCCCCAGCCCAAATCCCGCGCCGGTCAGGCGACGTGATGTTTGAACCCCGATATCGCTGCCGGGCCCGACCGGGCCGACGAGGTGATCTACAACCTCCGTGCCATCCTCCTTTCCGTTCAGGCCGACGGCCTCGTCCGGGCGAACGAGAATTTCATAGCCTGGCTCCGGGGCGAGAAGACCATGCCCTTCGGGATGAACGGCGAGCACGTCCCGGTGCGGCTCGTCGACGCCGAAAACCCAGGCAGTAACCACCTCGTCGTCACCAACCAGTGGATCTACCAGGCCGGAGCCGTGGAGAAGCGGTCCGACATCGGCTTCGTCGTCAACGGACTGCCGCTCGTGATCGGCGAGGCAAAGAGTCCCGCCCGTAGCGCCGTGACCTGGTTTGACGGCGCATACCAGATCAATGAGATCTACGAGAAGCAGGTGCCGGCCATGTTCGTCCCCAACGTCTTCTCCTTCGCCACCGAGGGCAGGATCTACCGCTACGGCTCCATAAGGATGCCGATCGACCTCTGGGGGCCGTGGCGGACGGAGGAGAACGAACCCCGTGTTCCGGATCTCAATCAATCGGGAACACCCGGATGTGATCTCAGATGACCAGTTGTTTCGTAGGGCACTACCCAATTTTGAGGGGACCTGTTGTAAGGGACCCTGACAGCATCTTTATACCATATAGTAACCTATAGTTTGTTATGGCAACGACGATCCAGCTCCAACCCGAGACCAAGTCCCGTCTGGATGCCCTGAAAATGCACCCCCGGGAGAGTTATGACGAGACGCTCAATCGTATCATGGACGCGTTCTTCGATCCGGAGCCGCTCTCCGAAGAAACGCTGCAGGAGATCGAAGAAAGCATCGCGGACATGCGGGCCGGTCGAGGTCGCCCCTTCGAAGAGTATGCTCGGGAACGGGGCCTTCGATGACCTGGCGGCTCCTCCTCATGCCAGGAGCGGAGCGGAAACTCAATCAAATCCCGGACCCTGATGCCCAACGAATTAAGGACGAACTCTACGCCCTGGCAGACGAGCCGTTCCCTCGTCTGTACGCCAAAAAACTGAAAGGACACCAGAACAGTCCGTTGTATTCTTTTCGTGTGGGACAGTACCGGATCATTCTTGTGTTCGAGAATAATGTGATGATTATTACCGTGATCGATATTGGAAATCGGAGTAAAGTCTATCGGAAATATTGATAGCCGTCATTTCCGCTCTGCATACCAGAAGGTCAACTACCCCCACCTCTCGTCGGGGGCATGATACCATGCTCTTTGTAGGCTTCGCGATTCAACTCCCTCCTGTGCGGGAGAGAGACCGCAATAGGCCGATTGACGGCGGCCCTAGCAGCGATACTGCTGCACGGTGGTGGTGTTTGCGCCGGTGTATAGCCGTGATCCACAGGAGACGTTCCTGCTTCGTGTTGAAGAAGCTGAAGAAGGGGAACATGACATACGATGATGTAATCTCTCGGATGGTCGACGATGAGAGTTGGGATGTTGAAAAACTGGATGCCGATCTAGGTAGAATCGAGAAGAGATCTAAGTTTTACTCCTTTGAAGAGGTATTCAAAGA
Organism: Methanoculleus sp. UBA291; assembly: GCF_002499755.1. Lineage (NCBI taxonomy): Archaea > Methanobacteriati > Methanobacteriota > Methanomicrobia > Methanomicrobiales > Methanomicrobiaceae > Methanoculleus > Methanoculleus sp. UBA291. The sequence goes on from NZ_DANC01000063.1 coordinate 3,435, forward strand.
TGTATAAACTAATCTTCAGTGAGGAAGCGCTCAAATACCTATCACAAATACCGAAATGTGCACCGTCGCCTCACGTGAGGTGCGACGGACGGAATGTCCGGAGCACGAGCACTGTTCGGTGCAGAGCCGCGAAGGAATGATCAGACTCTGCGTGATGCTCATCCTCACTTCCAATGGGTGCCGGATCTGAATTTTCCCCGGTTCACCCCGGACAGTGGACCGTGGCGGCCTGCGCACCTCGCACCGAGCGGTGCTCAAATTCCGTTCCTACCGGAACGTCGTTCTCCGGTGCTCGAACTCCCGCCGTGCCGCCGGTCGTTTATCGCCTCTGGGGGTGGGGACCGGGGAGGGGAGATTTGTCCCCCTCCCCCAGAGGGTGTCCTTCCGTCCTTCCGGAGGCCCCCACCTCCTCGGAAGAGGCGGGGACAATGCGGTGGCGATAGTCACGAGGAATCCGCGCTCGGGCGTGGCCCCGGAGGAACGACACTCCCGCAAGTTAACCGTCGCGGTTTGAAGCCTGACGGCTTCTCAAGCTCCGCTTGAACTCGCGCTTCGCGTGAGAGAGCAGTCCTCCATACACCAGGACCGACAAAATAAGATGAAACGGTCCATCCACTACCGTCCTGCGGCCGATGACGGCAGGGATATCTTCGCGATGTGGTTACCGATCGTCCGGAGGGGAGAACATCCCGTTCTCTCCGCTGCGTCCCTCGTGGACGGCGGCCGGGATGGGGCACTCCCAGATCGTCCGCGCACCAGTCTTCGGTGGGACTGAACAGCCGTCCATGCGCGCCGGAACGGTGGCAGCCGGTGATGCTGTGAGAACCCGAACTGCAGGGGCCGCTCGGCGGCTGGGAAGCGTGCGGTTGTCCCAGGAGCGAGGTTGCGCCCGACGTTCCTGACCCATCCCTCTCATCGAGAAACGACGTCTGGATCGCAAGGGTCACCGCGTCGCACCCGGCGAAGTCCGCGGTGCAGGAGAACTTCCCCGCACCGACGACCGTTCCCAACAGTTCCTCAAACCCGGGCTCCTCGCCCTTGAGCGGAGACTCGCCCCGGTTGAGCATCACGATCTTGTAGCCCGACGAGGAGGAGTTCCGCTGGAAGTTGTAGACGTGCTCGATCTGTGGCCCATCCACAAAGAGGGGCGCCACATCTCTCAAAGATACCGGGCAAAATCGTCGGGATCTATCTTTGCCAGTTTCAGGACGCTATGAAGCGTACCAATCTTCAGCTCATCGTGCAACGGGACAACCGTACCCACTTTTCCGCTGGGCGTCACCTTTGAAAGGCGCACATGGCTCCCCGATTGCCCGCTTACGGCGAATCCATAATGTTTCGAGAGTATCTTTATCACCGTCTTGCCCGAGACGGGTTTAAGCCCGGACACCTTCGGCCACCTCAAACGTCGTGATGATCGGCCTTCTCCCATCTTTCAGCGGGAACTCTTCAAGGTACAATTCCGTAGCTTCTTTGAGGTTAGCTACCGCCTCCTCTACCGTCCGACCCTGGCTGACGGTGCCGACCTCCGGGCACTCCGCGACGTACATATCCTCTTCTCTGTAAAGCACGGCCGTGAGCGTCTTCATGATCTCACCAATAGAATAGCATCGCTCTTTGTGGTGATAATACTGACCGAAGTATCAGCGTAGCCATCTCGTCAACTTTGAAGACTCCAAGCGCGGGTTCAAGCCCGGACCCACAGTTATCCCACGCTTCTTTCGAAGTCATCGTGATCAGACCGAGAGTGGGTCTGCCCCGACTGTGGTACTCACCATGACCGCGACATCAACGCAGCAATTAGTCAGAAATTTGCCTTGCAAGAGCAGAATCTTGTCGGGGAGCAGGTGCGGAACGCACCGTTGAGCCTGCGGACTCGTCTCAATAGGGGGAGAATGAAGCAGGAAGCCCCGTTCTTCATGGCGGGGTGGTTTACTTTAGGAAAAACAAGTTATCCTGATAAGTACAATATCATATATCAGCCGCCCTCCGACCAAAGACGAGACAGGGCGTGCCGGCAAAAGAGAGGGGAAGCCCGATGCCGGGCACCTACACCGGAACGACACGGGAAAATCGGCCGAGCAATCGTTGCAGCGAGGATCTACATATTATGGACACAGAAAACCTTCCAATCAGGATCACCTCGAACGGAGAGGAGATCTTCCGGACAGAAGAGAGCATATACATCCGCCTGCCGCCCGGACGGGCCGTCTTCTCCACGTCCTGGGTGAACGGGGGGTACCGGGAGGACCTGACGGGGGTGTTCAACCACCAGCCGCCCCACCGCGCCCTCAAGTCTCACGACCTCGAAGGAGGGTCCGTAGAAGCGTACATCGCACTCGTAGCCGGAAGGCTCGGCCTCGATCCTGATAAAACGGCAGGACTGCTGACCGCAGCCCGGATGAAGCACGCCGCCGCGGTGACGAAGGCTCATCGGGGCGTCGAAGTCACGGCGGTCGTCACCGCCGGGATCGAGGTGAACGGAGGCCGGGTAGGCGATCCGGCATCCTACTTCCAGGAAAACGGAGAAATCGAGATGATAGCCGGCACGATCAACACCCTCCTCCTCATCGGCGCCGACCTCCCGGCGTATACGATGACCCGGGCGGTCATCACCGCGACGGAAGCGAAAACAGCCGTTCTCCAGGAACTGATGGCCCCGAGCAGGTACTCTTCCGGCATCGCGACCGGTTCGGGAACGGACGGCATCGCCGTCATCGCGGACACCACCCACGAAAAGAACCTGACCGACGCAGGAAAACATTCGAAACTCGGGGAGTTGATCGGCAGGGCCGTCATGGAGGCGACCCGGCTCGCCCTTGAACGTCAATCCCGCCTCTCGCCGGCGTCCCAGCAGGATATCATGGTCAGACTGAGCCGTTTCTCGATCGGGGAAGAGGACCTCTGGACCAGGGCCTCCTCCATGGCAGGCGAGAACCGGAAGCCGCTGTTCATCCAGTCCCTCCGGGAGACCGCAAAAGACCCGGCTCTCCTCTCCGTGGCGACCGCAGTCATCCACATCATGGACGAGATCGGCTGGGGCCTCCTCCCGGAAACGGCCGGGGGGACCGCAGCCAGAAAGATCCTCTGCACGATGCCGGAGGTCTGCGGGACGAAGCCCGACGAGGAGTTTTTCTCCCTCCTCGCCGCCGATGAGCCGGTGGGGGAGCACCTCCAGAGAACGATCGCCTGGATTGCAAAACAGAGGGCCCGGGAAGAATGACGCAGGTCCAGTACCCCTTCACCGCGATCGTCGGCCAGGAGACGATGAAGAGAGCGCTGCTCTACAACGTCGTCGTGCCCTCCATCGGGGGGGTGCTCATCCGGGGGGAGAAGGGCACCGCCAAGTCGACGGCCGTGCGGGCGCTCGCTTCCCTGCTTCCCGCGCGGAGCGTGGTCGAAGGGTGCCCCTTCCGGTGCGGCTTCGGGGAGACGGAGACCTACTGCTCCCTCTGTCGGGAGCGGCTGGACGCGGGGGAAGAACTCAGGCCGGCCTCCGTCCCGATGCGGGTGGTGGAACTGCCCCTCAGCGCCACCGAAGACCGGGTCGCCGGGACCCTCGACATCGAGTACGCTATCAGGACCGGGATGAGAAAGTTCCAGCCCGGCATCCTGGCGGAAGCAAACGGAAATATCCTCTACGTGGACGAGGTCAACCTGCTCGAGGACCACCTCGTGGACCTGCTCCTCGACGCGGCGGCGATGGGGGTCAACTACGTGGAGCGGGAGGGGATCTCCTTCTCGCACCCCGCCCGGTTCCTCCTCGTCGGAACGATGAACCCCGAGGAGGGAGACCTCCGCCCGCAGCTCCTGGACCGGTTCGGCCTTGTGGTCGATGTGACCGGGGAGGAGGACCTCTCGAAGCGCAAGGAGATCATCAGGAGGAGGCTTGCCTTCGAACGCAGCCCGGAGGAGTTCCTCTCCGGGTACCGGGGCTCCGAGGAAGAACTCTCCGGGGCGATTGAATCCGCAAAAGCCCGGGCGGCTGCCATGGAAGTCGCCGAGGAGATCCTGGACAAAGTGGTCTCCATAACCCTCCGCCTCGGCGTCGACGGGCACCGGGCGGACCTCACGCTCGTCCGGGCCGCGATCGCGTCCGCCGCCCTTGCCGGCAGGGACGCGATCGCGAGGGAGGACCTCAGCCGGGCAGCGGACCTCGCCCTCCCGCACCGGGTCTACCGCAGGCCCTTCGAGGAGCAGCACGGGGATATGCAGGCGGTGCAGACCCATATAGCGGAGCTGTATCGGGATGCTCCCTGACGAGCCCGTCTTTGAGGGCATCTTCGGGCTGGAAGAGGCAAAACGGGCCCTTCTCCTCTTTTTAACCGCCCCGGACCTCAAGAGCCTCGTCCTGATAGGAGAGAGCGGGACCGGAAAATCCAGCCTGGCCCGCATGGCGGGGACGATCGCCGGGGAGCGCATCGTCACGCTCCCGCAGAACGCGACATGGGACCGGGTCTTCGGGGCGGCGGATATCCCCGGCTCCCTCCGGGAGGGAAAGCCCGTCTTCCGACCGGGCCTCCTCGGAGACGCCGACGGCGGAATCCTGCTCCTGGACGACATTCATCTGATGGACCGCTCACTGGTCGCGTCCGTCTTTACGGCGGCTGAAGACGGCTGCGTCCCCGTCGAGCGGGACGGCGTATCCTCGGCCTACCGGACCCGGTTTCGGGTCCTCGCAACCCTGAACCCGACGGAGGGGGAACTCTCCCCGCACCTCATGGACCGGTTCGACCTCTCCGCCGTCTGTCCGTCAATCGACGACCCCGCCCTCCGGAAAGAGTTTCTGGCATCGACGCTGCGGCGGGAGCGAGAGACGGGAGCCGGGGGAGAGAGCCGGCGCGAGATGCTGCTCGCCGCCCGGCGGAGGTATACGTTTGTCCTGGTCCCCGAGGGGTTGATGGACCTGATCGCGGACCTCGGCAGGAGCCTCCGGATAGCGGGCCACAGGGGTGAGATCTCCCTCGCCCGGGCTGCCCGCGCGGCGGCCGCCCTCGACGGGCGGGACCAGGTCACGCTCGAGGATGTATCCGGGACCGCACCTCTCGCCCTCCGCCACCGGAGGCGGGACGGCCCGGAGGTCCCTCCCCCCCGAGAGACGGGAGAGAGCGCAAACAGAGAAAACGGAACCCCGGAAGGGCAGGCCGGGGCCGCACCGGCGCCGGAGAGCGGAGAGGGGTCCGGGGACGCCCCCGGAGAAGAGGGGGCGCCCGGCCCGGCAGGGGCCGATCAGGTCTATCCGGTAGGGGAGCCGCCCCTGTGCGGAGATATCTTTCCAGAGCGGGCGAACTCCCCCGGGACGACGGGAAAAAAGGGGGGACGACAGAAGAACGCCGACCGGGGGAGGTATCTCCGGCCGCGGATTCCTTCGGGGACCATTTCGGATATCGCCTTCGACGCGACGATCCGGGCTGCGGCCCCCTACCAGCGGACCCGTCCGAAGGGAGAGATGGCAATCGCCCTCGCCGTCCGGGACCTCCGGGTCAGGGAGAGAGAGCGCAAAACGGGGAGGACGATCCTCTTCGTCGTCGACTCAAGCGGTTCGATGGGCATCGGAAAGAGGATGACCGCGGTGAAGGGAGCGATCCTTTCTCTGCTCAAAGACGCCTACATCAACCGCGACAGGGTCGCCCTGATCTCCTTCCGGGGCACCGATGCGGAGGTGCTCCTCCAGCCGACCAGAAGCGGGGCCGTCGCCTGCCGTCGGCTCGAAGACCTGCCCACCGGCGGCCTGACCCCCCTCTCCCGGGGCATCCGGGAAACGGCCGGCCTTATCAGGAAGATCAGGCAAAAAGACGTCCACGACGAACCCCTGGTCGTATTCGTATCGGACGGCCGGGCGAACTACTCCCCATCGGGGGCGGACCCGATCGTCGAGGCGTTCGACGCCGCCGTTGCGATCCGGAGGGAGAAAGCCCGGTTCCTGGTGATCGACGCCGAATACGGATATCCGCGGTTCGGACTCGCCGGGGACCTGGCGGAGCGCCTCGGCGGAAGGTGCGTCAGGCTTGAATCCCTGAGCGGGGACACAATCGCCGATCTGGTCCGGAAGGAGCGGCGCACATGAGAAACCCTCAACCGCACTCAAGGAAGACAGGGATTTTGGGAGATAAGGGTGAGATCTCAAAGGTCAATTAAAAAAATATTTACTTAATGAAAATAATTCTGATTGTCATGAAACGCACCCGACATCTCCACGGACTGGCGATCCTCTGCCTCATGCTTATCGGATGGATCGCAATATCCCCCGTATCCGGAGAAACGCTGCAGGCCTTTCCCGCCGACACCGTCTCCCCCGAATACGCAGAAGGGTTCAGTGTAGAGTACCACGACACCTACAAGCGGGTCACGGTCCTCAGCCCGTGGCGAGGGTCCAACGAAACGTTCACCTACCTCCTGGTGGAGCCCGGAACGGTCCCTCCCGACCCGGGGCCCGGGGAGACGGTGATCGAGATACCCTCCCGCCGGTTTGTCTCCCTCTCCACGACCTACCTCCCGTATCTCCCGATCCTCGGTGAGACGGAGGCTCTGGTCGGAGTGGAGGATGCGAGCCTGGTCAACACCCCTGAGATCGTCAGCCGCATCAACGAGGGCTATGTCAGGGACGTTGCCGGCGCCGGGTCCGGCATGGCATCCGGGGTGGACATCGAGGTGCTCATCGATCTCGACCCCGACCTGGTCATGACCTACGCCACCGGTACCCCTGAGTATGATATGCACCCAAAACTCAAAGAGGCGGGAATTCCGGTCGTGCTGAACGGAGAGTACATGGAGACGGACCCGCTCGGAAGGGCCGAATGGATCAAATTCGTCTCGGTGTTCTTCAATAAGGAAAAAGAGGCGAACGAGTACTTCGACCGGATCGAAGCGGAGTACCTGGCCCTCAAAGACCTGGCCGCCACGGAAGAGAAGCCGACCGTCTTTCTCAACAACAATTACAGGGGAACCTGGTACATGGCAGGCGGGGAGAGTTACGTCGCGTGTTTCCTCTCCGATGCAGGAGCCGATTATTTCTGGGCAGACGACACCACAACGGGGAGCATCCCGCTCGACTTCGAGGTAGTCTACGATCGAGCGCTCGGCGCGGACTACTGGCTCAACCCGGGCACCGTACGGTCCATGGAAGAACTGCTGGCAGAAGACGCGAGGTACGCCGACTTCGGTGCCGTCGGGTCGGGGCAGGTCTATAACAACAACGCCCGGGTGAACGACGGGGGAGGGAACGACTACTGGGAGTCGGGCGTGGTTCACCCCGAGATCGTCCTCAAAGACCTCCTGAAGATCTTCCACCCCGATCTCGTCCCGGACCACGACCTCGTCTACTACCAGCAACTGAAGTCCGCCGACGATTCCCCGGGCGACGGCGGAAGCGATCTCTGGGAGCCTTTCAAGGCGATCTACAGAGAACTCCTGAAGATCTTCCACCTGGACCTCGTCTCCGTATGCCGGATACCCGGGGCCGGAGCTGGCCGGTGACGAAGACCGCAGAAAGGACCGGGTCTGGCTGGCCGGTGCTGAGGGGCTCCATAAGCATGGTTCTCCTCATCGCAAGCCTCGCCGCCCTCTTTATGCTCAAGCTCGTCCTCGGTTCGGTGGCGATCCCCGTCTCCGACGTCGTCGGCATTCTGCTGGGGAACGGAAGCGATAATGCCGGCTGGGTCGCCATCGTCCTCAACTACCGGCTCCCGACGGCGGTTGTCGGCATCTTTGCCGGGGCATCGCTCGCGGTTGCCGGCCTGCTGATGCAGACCCTCTTCCGAAACCCCCTCGCCGGACCGGATGTCTTCGGCCTCTCGGCCGGGGCAAGCCTCGGAGTCGCCGTGGTGGTCCTCTCCGCCGGAACGGCCGGGGCCTCGTCCACCATTCTCGGAAACCTGGGCCCCTTCGGGAGCATCGGGATCGCGGTTGCGGCATCGATCGGGTCGGGACTGGTCCTCCTGATGATCCTGATTGCATCCCGGCGGATCAGGAGCAGCATGACCATCCTTATCCTGGGCCTGATGTTCGGCTACACCGCCAGCTCGTTCATCTCGATACTGATGCATTTTGCTCTTGCCGAACGGATTCAGGCATACACCGTCTGGAGTTTCGGGTCCTTCGGGGGGGCGACCTGGGACCAGATCCAGGTCCTGGTCCTCTTTGCCTCCGTCGGACTGCTCGTAGGGGCGTGCCAGGTAAAAAACCTCAATGCGCTTCTCCTCGGAGAGCAGTACGCAGAGAGCATGGGGCTCGATTTTCGCAGAACCAGAAACGTGATCTTCGTCACGACCGCCGTACTCTCCGGAACGGTTACGGCTTTTTGCGGCCCGATCGCGTTTATCGGGATAGCGGTGCCCCACCTGTGCCGGGCTCTCTTCTCCACTGCAAACCATGCGGTCCTCGTTCCCGCCTGCATCCTGCTCGGCGCCTGTCTCGCGGTTGCCGCCGACATCATCGCCTCCGTCCCGGGAAATGAGATTACCCTCCCCCTGAACGCCATAACCTCTCTCATCGGCGCTCCGGTCGTCATCTGGGTGATCTTCTCAAAAAACAGACAGGGGATGGAGATGAGCGTGTGAGGACCCTGATACGGGCAGAGGGCCTCTCGATCGGGTACAAAACCCGGAGAAAGGTGCGAAAGACGATCGCGGCGGACCTTTCGCTGGACCTGAAAGCAGGGGACCTTGTCTGTCTTGTCGGCCCGAACGGCTGCGGAAAATCGACGCTTCTTTGGACCATCACCGGACTTCTGCCCCCGCTCTCGGGGGAGGTGTATCTCGGCGGACGGGACGTGCGGGCTCTCGCGCCCCTGGAGCGGGCAAAACTGGTATCCGTCGTGCTGACGAACCCCGTCCAGGCAGGTCAACTCTCGGTGTACGACGTCTGCGGCCTCGGAAGATACCCCTATACCGGCTGGCTCGGCTCGCTCACCGACATAGACCGCCGGCAGGTGGAACAGGCGCTCGACGCCGTCGGGGTCGCCTCGTTCGCCGATCGATTTTTAGACGAACTCTCGGACGGCGAACGACAGAAGGTCATGATAGCGCGGGCGCTTGCTCAGAATTCGAGGCTGATGATCCTCGACGAGCCGACCGCCTATCTCGACGTGCCCTACCGCATGGAGATTATGCATATCCTGCGGAGCCTGGCCCGGAACGAGGACCGGGGGATCCTGCTCTCCACGCACGACCTGGACCTGGCGATGCGGACCGCCGACCATCTCTGGGCCATCAGCAGAGAGGGCCGGTTCTACTGCGGGGCGCCCGAGGACCTGGCACTGGACGGCGTGATCTCCGAGGTCTTCGGGATCGGGGGGATCAACTACGACGTCGGGTGCGGTCAGTTCCGGATGCCGGCCCCTCCGAGAGGGACCGTCGCGGTATCGGGAGAGGACGGGAAGATCAGGTTCTGGACGGAGCGTGCGATGCAGCGGATCGGGTTTGTCCCCGGGGCAGGCGACGATCCGGCCGTCAGGGTTGCGATCCGGGAGACCGAAGCCGGCCCGCTGTGGGAGGTGCGTACCCGGGAAGATGCGGGACGCTTCTCCAGTCTGACCGACTGCACCGCCTGGCTGAGAGAACGCGATGTCGGGTGACCGGTGCCGGGCGGCGGCTGCAAGGAGCCTGAAGCCATCTTTATGGGGAATATTTATATACACACTTTTGTTAACTTGTGAAAATACCTCTATAATTGGCCCAATTTGGGAAATATTTATAAGAGGAATTTATCTCACAAATAACTTTATATAAATATATCTCAAACAATCACATATGTCTCACACAACACATCCGGCCCACGGGCACGGCAAAGAGAGAGAATCTCACGGTGCGATCGTCGTGGTCGCGCTGGGTACAACCCAGGCCGAAGGGAGGGCCGTCATATCCCGGGCCGTCGATCAGATCCGGGCATGGTGCCCCGGCACGGTAGTAAAGTACGCGTTCACCTCGGAGGTCGTGCGGAGCGTCCTTTCGGAGGCGGGCGAGAGCGTCCCGAGTCCGCTTGCGGCGGTAGCCTCCCTGATGGATGAGGGGCACCGACGAATTGTCCTGCAGCCGCTCTGCGTCACGCCGGGCCTCTACTACCACGGGCTCTACAGCATTGCATCGGCCCTCAACTCGATCGCCGGCCCGCACTACGACTTCGGCCTCGACGGGGTCCTGATCAGCAGGCCGCTCCTCCTCCTCGAAGAGGACTACCGCGACGCCGCCGCAGCGATCCTGGAGGTCTATGGGAGGCAGGAGCCGGGCTCCGCGCTCGTTCTCATCGCGCCCGCATCGGAAGGGGGAGGAGACCCGGCGCTCTGTCAGCTCCAGATGATCCTCGACGAGACCGCCGGCGGAAGCATCATGATCGGAGCCGCATCCGGGTATCCCGGCATCGATCAGGTCGTCGAACGGCTGCGGCATATGCAGATTAAGACCGTCAAACTCGCCCCGCTCACCCTCGTTCCGGGCATCCATTCCTGGATAGAGATTGCCGGAGAGAACAACGAGGATTCATGCCTGAAGCGGCTTCGGAAGGCGGGCTACCTGGTGACGACCGATACCCGGGCCGTGGGAGAGTATCAGCCGGTTCTGGACCTCTTCGGGAAACGGCTTAAAGAGACCATCCAGAACCATGACTTTTTCTAACCCCTTTTTTCAGGGTAATTTTCATCGCAATCTGCAGCGTCGATCAACATATTTAACTTGAATAAAGGCAAAAAAAGTTGTATTAACGCCACGTGAGCATCTCCGGCCCGGCGGACCCGGCCGATTTTTCCTTGCAGAAGTGAACATCCATGACGCACCAACCCCGTACGAAGGCAAAGATCGCGATCTACGGAAAGGGAGGGATTGGAAAGTCCACCATCGCCGCAAACATCTCGGCGGCACTGGCGGATGCGGGCTTTTCCGTCCTCCATATCGGATGCGACCCCAAACGTGATTCAACGCGGGCTCTTCTCGGAGACCTCCAGCAGGTGACGGTCACCGAGTACCTCCGCGGCGGGGCCGGGGGGAGGTATGCCCCGGGGGACCTGATCGAGGTAGGCTACAAAGGAGTTGCCTGCATCGAGGCGGGAGGTCCGGAGCCGGGCATTGGCTGCGCCGGAAGGGGCATTCTCAGCACCTTCGAGGTGCTCGACCAGTTTGAGAACGATATGTCGCGCTTTGCCTACGTCCTCTACGATGTCCTCGGGGACGTCGTCTGCGGGGGGTTCGCCGTTCCCCTCAGGCACGGGTATGCAGACACGGTCCTCATCGTGACGTCCGGGGAGTACCTCTCCCTCTACGCCGCAAACAATATCCTCAGGGGCATACGAAACTTCGACGGAGACCGAAAGAGGATCGGCGGGATCATCTACAACTCACGCGGGGGTGCGGAGGAGGACGAGCAGGTCGGGCGGTTCGCAAAGGCCGTTCATCTCCCGGTCCTCGTGAAAATTCCGCGAAGCGAGCTGTTCCACAAAGCGGAGCGGGTGCCGGGGACGCTGATCGGCGAATACCCCGACTCCGAGGAGGCGGCCCTCTTTCGGGGGCTGGCCGCCCATCTCACCGGAGATGGAGGATTCCCCCGGTATCGGGCAAGACCCCTGGAGGCCCCGGAACTCGAGGCCCTGATCTCGGGGCGCAACGTGAAGACCCCGCCTCCCCGGCGCGCTCCCGCCCCGCCGCCGGGGTCCCGGGGGTTCATCGAGGAGCCGCTCCGACCGGGGCCCGGATCGGGACATCCCCCGTATCCCGGAAGGGAGCCGCTCTTCGGGTGCGCCTTCTCCGGGGCCGTCGTCGCCCTCTCGCAGATCCGCGACGTCGCCGTCGTCGCACACGGCCCCTCGAACTGTGCTCATATCGTCTCCCAGCTCCTGACCTCCTCGTACAACCGGGATATCCAGAAAAACCCCGGGCGCCGGCCCATGCCGTCCGTTATCCCGACCCGGATGGACGAGCATGCGGTGGTCTTCGGGGGGGAGGAGGCACTGGCGGCATCGGTGCAGAACGCCGCCCTCGCCGGCTATCGAACCGTCTTCATCGTATCCACCTGCGTCCCCGGACTGACCGGGGACGATATCGCCGGCTGCGCACGGGACCTCTCGGCGAAATACTCCATCCGGGCGATCGCGGTGCCGGTGGACGGGGTAGGGGAAGGCGACTTCTCCGCGGGGACCACAGCAGGGTACCGGGCGGCATCGTCCCTGATCGCCCCGGGAGTGCGGGGCAGGCCGCGATCCGTGATCATCGCCGGAGAAAAGACGCTTGCGAACAACACCAGCGCAAACTTCGATGAAATTGCCGCGTACCTCTCGGCTCTGGACATCCGGGTCGTTTGCCGGTTCCTTGCAAACACCTCGGTTGGCGAGGTCGAATCGGCCGGAGAGGCGGACCTCATCCTCCCTGCATCCTCAGACGTCCAGACGAGAGCCCAGGCGGAGATCCTCTCTGCAAAGACCCGGGCGGAGATCTTCCCCCTCCCCTTTCCGCACACCTTCCGGGCATGCGAAGACTGGGTACGCGGCCTTGCAGAGAGATACGGTGCCCGTAAAGAAGCCGAAGCCCTGATCCGGAGGCACAGGGTGATCTACCGGGGGGAGATCGACCGGATAGGAAGAGCGGTCGCCGGAAAGAAGGTCATCATCTCCTCGTCCGGCCCGGACATCTCGTGGGTTCTCGATATCCTCACCGAATGCGGGATGGAGGTGCCCCGCGTCGGGCTCTTCGGCTCCCCCTACCCGCAGGCTCCGCACGACCCCCCGACCGGGGTGTCCGTCACGACCGGCTACTCCCCCGACCGCCTCTACGCGGATATCGCAGATATTCGGCCGGACCTGGTCCTCACCACCATCTGGCCGGACCCGAAGAAAGCAAAGGTACGGTGGGGAGTCATTCCCTTCTGCCCGAATGCAGGCTTTTTCGGGTCGCTCTCGTCCATGCGGCAATGGGCGGGCATCCTCGCCGGGCCGGTCTCCGAAGGATGGAGGGACGACCTGTGAAGTCCGGCGTGATCGAGCCCGACGCCCTGACCGGGATGATCCTCGGCGCCGAAGGAATCCCGGATGTGGCGGTCCTGCTCAACGGCCCGACCGGCTGCAAGTTTTATCATGGGCATGTCGCCCACGTGCAGCGGGGCGGATCGGAGGTCCCGGACCCCTACCTGACGCTTGAGCCGTGGTTCTTCGGCCAGCCCCGCGTCCCGTGCACATACCTCGACGATGAGGACTACATCTTCGGAGCCGGGCAGAAGCTCCATGAGATCCTCCCCTCCCTCGCCGCACGATGGGACGGCCTGATACTGGTGGTAAACGCCCCGGGAGCGGCGTTGATCGGCGACGACCTAGAAAAAGCAATCGCTCTGGCCGGGGTTCAGGACCGGTGCATCCCGGTAGAGACGCCGGGATTCTCCTGCCCCGGACCGGCGGGGACGGACCGGGTCATCGCCCGGGTCCTCCGGCATATCGCCCCGGCCAAAGAGAAGACCCGGCCCGGGACGGTCAACCTGCTCGGCCTCTCCCTCATGCAGCGGCACTGGAAAGGGTCGCTTGCGGAGGTGACGCGTCTCCTCGCCCGGATGGGCGTGCAGGTCCTCTCCTCCCCGGGCGCCGGTTCGGAGACCGGGAGCATCCGCTCCTCACCCGGCGCCGCATACAACCTGCTCGTCTTCCCCGAGTTCGGGGAGGAGACCGCCCGGTGGTACGGACAGAACGCCGGGACGCCCTGCTACATCCCCGCCGAAGGCGCGCCGATCGGATTCGACGCCACGTCCGCATGGGTCCGTGAAGTCTCAGAACTCCTCGGGGCGGACCCGTCGGACATAACGGGAGAGATCGCCGCCGCACGAGCGAACGCCGCAGCCCATATCGCCGGGCAGAACTCGATATCGGGGGTCCCCCGGGGCGCGGGCTACGCTATCAGGGCGGAGAGTTCCGTCGCCCTCCCCCTTGCAAAATGGCTCTACACCTACCTGGGCATGGTCCCGACGGGGGTCGAGGTCGCCGGCGGTGCATACCCGCCGTACCGGGGCGAACTTTTGCGGTTCCTGGAGGAGATCGGCGCTTCGGAGACCTGGAGCGTCTTTCCCGGGGTCCGAAACCCGGATATCGTCTTCGCCGACGGAATGACCGGAAAGATGCTCGCCAACCAGGGGATCTGCAGGGGGTACGTCGAGGTCGGCTACCCCTCCTCCGGGAGGATCGAACTCGTGCCGAGGACCATCCTGGGCGTATCGGGGGCGCTCTACCTCGTCGAGGAGATCCTCAACATCCTTCGATAGTGAATCGTTTCGTCTTATGTTATTGGATGCGTAGAGGATCGCCGCTTCACGCGAAGTGCGAGTTCAAGCGGAGCTTGAAAAGCCATCAGGCTTCGAGCCGCGACGGTTCTAACGAACCGGAGCGTGAGCACCGAAGGTGCGAGCCGCGACGGACGCGAAAGGGAGATTGATATTGCGGTCAATAGAGGTCTGATTCCCGCTATACTAACCTGGGGGAGCGTCGTTCCTGGGTTTTAGGGCCACGCCCGGGCACGGATTCCCCGTGACTATCGACACGCACTGCCCCCTTCCTGCAGGGAACGGGGGCTGGAGACCGGGCGGGGAGGGGGAGACCCCCTCCCCTGTCCCCACCCCAACGGCGATACCTACCACGGTCCACTGCACGGGGTGAACCGGGTTCCGGGGCCACGCGCTGCCCCCGCCCCTTGGGGCGGGGAACGACGTTCCGGTAGGAACGGAGTTGAGCACCGAAGGTGTGAATGAGGAGGCCGAAGGCCGGGCGGGGTGGGGCTCGTGAGGAGTGCCGTGGACGGGGAGGGGGAAAATCCCCCTCAAAGGCCTTCGGCCTTCTCGTGCTCCGTTCCTGCGGAACATCGCATTCCCCGGTCCCCACCCCCAACGGCGATACCCGCCACGGTCCACTGTCCGGAGCGAACCGGGGAAATCCAGATCCAGCACCCACCCCATCGGAAGTGGGGCTGAACATCAAGCAGAGTCCAATAATTCAGGATCGATGCAATAATGTCCGCGGTTTCACACCGAACAGTGCTCATGCTCCGGGCGTTCCGTCCGCCGCACTTCACGCGAGGCTACGGTGCACGTGAAAGATTTGATGAAATGATCCACGAGGGCCGTCACCTGCCGGGACCGGTCATCGACTCGAGGGTGCTCTCCACCGAGAGGTAGAGCGACCGGAGCCGGCCCAGCGTCTCAGCGTCCGGCTCCCACATGCCGCGGTCAACCGCTTCAAGAAGCCTTCCCGCCATGTGCATGAGTGCATGCGGGTTGTCTTCGGCCAGCCAGGCACGGCAGGACTCGTCGAAGAGGAACGTCTCGGCGAGGGACCGGTACTGCCAGTCCTCGAGGATACCCGACGTCGCATCCCACCCGAACGCAAAGTCAACCAGGGCGGAGAGTTCCTGGGCTCCCCTGTAGCGGTGCGGTTTGAGGCCCTCAAGCCATTTCGGGTTTAAGATCCGGCTCCTGAAGAGAAACCGGCTCTCCTCGGCAACCGTGCGAAGGACCGGCGCTTCCGGGTTCGAACTGTCCCCCACGAACGAGACGGGGTCCTTTCCGCCGTATTCCTTCACCGCCGCGATCATCCCCCCGAGATACATGAAATCGTCGTCGTTGTCGAGGATGTCGAGCTCGCGGGAGTCGTGGTTCTTGACGGTGACGTCGAGTTCGGAGAGCCGCCGCTTGAAGAGGTCCCGCATCTCCTCCCCATGATGCTTTCGCCCGTAGGCATGGCCTCCCCAGTCCAGGTAGGTGTCGGCAAGGTCCCGCCGTTCGCCCCAGTCGGCGGAGGTCACGCGATCGGCGACTCCGGCGCCGTAGGTCCCCGGCGGGCAGCCGAATATCCGGACGAGGGCGCGCGATCTCGCCTCGTCCGCGTCCAGCCCCTCCCGGATCGCATCGAGAAGCGATCGGCGCAGGTGGGCCGCGAGGTAATTGTCCTCGTCCTGCTCGTCCAGGCTCGCGACCATCTCCACGCCCTCGTCGATCAGGTCGATAAGACCGGGGAAGACGTCCCGGAACAGGCCGGTGATCCGGAGGGTCACGTCTATCCGCGGCCTCTGCAGTTCGGAGAGCGGCACGACCTCCAGCCCGGCGACCCGCCCTCCGTACGCGGACCAGACGGGCCGAAGACCCATCAGCCAGAGGAGGTAGGCGAGGTCGTCCCCGCCGGTCTTCATGGTATCGGTGGCGAAGACCACGATCCCGACGTTCTTCGGGTAAACGCCTTCTTCGGCCACGTATCGCCGGATCATCTCCTCCGCCATCCTCTTCCCGACGGCAAAGGCCGGGGGCGTCGGGATCGTGGCGGGATCGACCGAGTAGAAGTTCCGACCGGTCGGGAGCAGGTGCGCATTGCCCCGTGTAGGGGCCCCCGACGGCCCCGGGGAGACGTAGCGCCCGTCGAGACCCGCCGCAAGGCTCCCTATCTCGTCGACGGTCCGCCGCACCGCCGGTACGATCTCGGTACAGATCGCCTCCAGCGCCGTCTCCAGCTCCTCGCGGTCGTCGAACTCCCCGAGCAGTCCGGGGATGCTCGCGGGGTCGCATCCTGTCTTTGTCATCTTTTGTATCAGATCGGCGGAGCGTCGATCGATCTCCTCCAGGACGACGCCGTTCGGCATCCCCCGCCCGGAATGCCAGCCGGACGGGTCGGCGGCGAGACGAGGCGCATCCTCGCCCATCGCCCGCCCGACCGCTTCCCGAAGGGAAGGGATCCGACCGTTCCTGATCCTGGTCAGGGCGTAGAGGAGTTCGCAGAAGCGCTCCCCCTCGGGGACTTCGCCGAAGATATGCAGCCCGTCTTTGATCAGGGAGTCGCGGGCCGTGCAGAGGTAATCGTAGAGCGCCTCAAGGTGGGGCGGCAGGTCCGAAGGAGCTGTAGACCGGAGATGAAGATCCGAGGCGAGATCGGTCCGTTCAACGATGCATGCGATCTCTTCGAGGAGGCCGTCGGCCTTGGCCTCCTCCCCGCTTCGCGATGCGCGGAAATAGTCCTGAAGGAGGAGGACGAGGTCCTCGAGGTCCCCGTATCCTCCCGCCCGGGTCATCGCCGGGATCAGGTGGTCGACGATGACTGCATGGGACCGCCGTTTTGCCAGGACCCCCTCTCCCGGGTTGTCGATGACATACGGGTAGAGATGAGGGAGGTCCTCGAGCACGGCGTCGGGGTAGCAGGACGACGAGAGCGCCAAGCTCTTGCCCGGAAGCCACTCGAGCGTGCCGTGCGTGCCGAGGTGGACGACCGCCTGCGCCCCGAACCCCTCCTTCAGCCACCGGTAGTATGCGAGGTACTGGTGAGGCATCACGAGGTCCGTACTATGGTAGACCGCCTCCGCCTCTTCGAGAAATCCCCGGGGGGGCTGCAGGCCGACGAAGACGTTTCCAAACCGTCTTCCGGGGATAAGGAACCGGTCCCCCTCGGTCAGGACGGCTCCCGGCGGCTCCCCCCAGTCGCGGAGCATGCTGCTCCTGCAGGTGGAGTCCAGCCCGGAGAACCATTCCCGGTACTCGTCCCGGCCGACCGTCCCTGCCGCCCGCCGGACCATCTCCGGCCCGGTGAGGCACTCGGGGGTGTTGGTCAGGCCGGAGAGGAGCAGGAGGACCAGGTCCTGCCCGGTTGCGGGGAGGTCGTCTCCGCAGTCGTACCCCGCCTCCCTGAGCGCGTGCAGGATGCGGACGGCGCTCTCCGGACCGTCAAGGCCGAACGCTCCCCCGATCGAGTCGTTCGAGAGGCCGTACTGGTAGAGCAGCACCGCGACCCTTCGCTCGTCCACGGGGGTTGCACGCAGATCCGCCCATGCCTTCGCCATCTTCGCGAGCCGGTCGGCCCGTTCCGCGATCCCCCGGACCTGCCGGGCGCCGTCCTCCGATTCGCGCGAGGCAACCGGGACGGTGATGATCTGCCCATCATACTCCGGCCATACCACGAGGGACGAGAGTTCGAGCGGAGAGAGGCCCCGGATATTGCCCGCCCAGTCGTCACGGCTCTGACCGGTGACCATCGCCTGCAGGACCGGTACGCCGAGCTCCGCGAAGAAATTCTCCGGGCCTCCGTCTGAACGGCCGTCGCCGGGAGAGGAGAGGCTGATCTGGGAGAACCCCATCAGGACGACGAGAAGATCGACGACTGCCTTCCCCTCCTTCATGAAATACTTCCTCACGATCTCCGCAACCCCCGGCGAACCCGAGACGGGGTCCGGCACGGACGAACAGAAGACCGGTATGGTCGAAAGCCCTTCCCGCTCCAGGGAGGCGATGACCACGTCCACCCCCCCGAGCGCCCCCTCGAGGTAATCGCCCTGCCAGAAGAGGATGCCGGCCTTTCGTGCGCCGGGGGGGAGGGAGGCGAGGTAGTCTTCGGGAGATGCATCCTGCGGCCTTCCGGGGTGGTAGATACCGTGGGCGGGAGGCCGGACCGGATCGGGGGCGGCCGGGGACCCGCCGTCGATGCGGCCGTGAACAAAGAGGAGGAGGGAGCGCATGTTCTCGTAGCCGCCGAGGTGCAGATACGCGTGAACGAGACGGTAATCCTCTTCGGCGAGGCGGAACAGATGGCGGAATTCTTCCATCTCGTCCGGAAGCGTGGATGCGACGAAGACGGGGGCGCGAAGGCCCTCCAGTTCCTCCCGGAGGCGGGGGAACTTCTTGAAGTAGGGCACCGAGCCGTGGAGGTTGATGATGACGAACGAGGCATCCCGGACCTGTTCCACCGTCCCGATGAAGAGCTCCTCGTTGCCGTCGAGGTCTTCCGAACAGACGCACCGAACCGTGACGGGTACACCTTCATCGCAGAGGTCGGCCGCCGCACGGGAGAGGAGAGGGTTATCCCCGGACCCGGAGCCGATATAGATAAGGTTCATCCGGAGCCTCCCGATGGGGGCGACATCGGTTCTGCGACTTCTCCAAACGGGTAAACGGAAGGGGCGTGCGACATACTACATGTTTTTGTCGTGCAGGAATATAAGCGGCATGAGAGACCCGGAAGGTCGGCAGGACCGGAGGGATGGGCGGCGGAAGCGGGACCGATCACGACGGGCAAAGCGACCGCATGACCGGGGATATGCGAAAGGTTAATGCCCGCACAGGATACCGCAACCATCATAGTTTTCCGGGTGTAACCTATGCATGAGATGCTCGATGAGGGTTCGGCATGGCGGAACCGGAGGTTCAGGTCTCTGCACCTCCCGCTCTTCGTGATTCTCGCCGTACTGCTGCTGCTGGATGTCGTCACGACGACCGGGATTCTCCTCCTCGGGGGAATGGAGTTGAATCCTCTGATGGCGGGCATCGTGCCTTCCGTTCCTCTGCATATCGGAGTGAAGGCCCTCTTCTTTGCAGGGATGTTCCTCTGGGTGAAGTGGTGGGACGTGCGGGTCTGCCACGCCGGGGTCACGGCTCTCGCGGTCCTCTGCACATGGTTCACGTTCGTCGTCGTCCACAACGTCGGCTCCCTCATCCCTCACCTGTCGGGGTGACGGCGGACGCCCGGCACCTTCGTCCCTGTGGTCGGGGAACTGGACTTACTCACCACAGTATCATCTGCAAAAGTATTTGACGAAGAAGAAAGAATGAGCAATCAAGGAGATGGAACGCGGACAAATTACCGGAAGCGAGACGCTACCATGACCACTCCCCCGGACTCGACGAAGAAGACGCCGTCCGTCGCCAGGCTTGAGAAGATGCTGCCGGTACTCCGGGAGCGGTTCGGCGTGATAAAGATCGGGATCTTCGGGTCCACCGCCCGCGGCGAAGAGCGGTTCGACAGCGATGTGGACATCCTGGTCGAGCTGTCGCCGGAGCACCTTACATTCCGGAACTTCACGGCGCTCGCCGACTTTCTGGAGGAGGTTTACGGGCGAAGGGTCGACCTCGTCACCGTCGGGGGGCTCGATCCGCTTATCCGGCAGGATGTGGAGAGCGAGGTGATCTGGTGTCAACTACCCCGTCCGATAGGCCGGGGCTTGCAACCGGGATCGATTGGGATCACAAGGTTGCAATTTAATGTGCGCGAAGGTTGACGGTTGAAACGCGGTCCTTATTCGCAACGGCCGGTTGACACGGCCACTACTGATTATCCGTTGAATCACGGAATCACCAGCGACTTTTCTGGCGTGGTTGAGAGCGCTGTTCACGTCGGCATTGATCAAGGTTCCCGTGGCGCTCCGGTACAGTCCCCGCTTGATCCGCCGCTTCTTCCCGTAGGGAGGCTTCTGGATCGAGTCGAGCGCGAGAGCATCCACCTGGGAGGTGTACGCCTCTGAGTGGGAATCATCGAACCCTCTACTGCGCCCGGGGCCCAGCACGCCGCCCGCGGTGAGGCTCACTCCTCCTTCTTACGGACGCGCTGCCGGATGAGCCAGGCTGCCGCCACCAGGCCGAGGATGCCGATGAGGGCAAGGGTGCCGATACCTGCAAGCAGGGGTGGATGCGAGAGCGGGTCTTCCCCTCCCGTCAGAAGATACTGGAACGACCTCCTAAATACTGGAACGACCTCCTAAAAAGCGCTGGAACCGTCTATTTCAAATGGAAAGTAAAACCTACTTAAATTATTAAAAACTATTTTGATTAAGATGAAGAAACTACTATTATCATGCAGAAATCTCCTTTTTCCGCGAAAAAGCCCTCTCACTCGAAGATGCCCGGAAAAATCGTCCCAGTCCGAAAGTTGGATGGGGTTCGGAGCGTCGGGGACTATTTTAGCCTCGAATCGCCGAAACACGGTGGGTTTCGGTCCTTCGACCATCCTTCCGGAGGGGAAGGGGTGTTAGACCCTGCCGACCGGGAGGCAGCAGCCATTAACGATGCGATCGTTGCAGAACATTGCCGGCTGCTGCCGGCTACCGCTGTCGCGGGGATAATCGGAGGAAGACCATGCAGGAGTTAGGGTGCTCGATGTGGTGTCCATGGACCGGGAACTCCCCGAGGCTCTGGAGACCCTCTCTGCCCGTACCGGTACGGTCGAGATCCTCTCGGAGGCTGCCCACGATATCCTCCATTGTTCGGAGGCTTGTTTCTCCTTCGACCTCCGGTACACGGTCCATTCCCCGACCGCCGATATCAACATCGCCAGTTGCCGCGAGCCGATCAGGCAGGCGTCGCTTTGTCTCCTCCGTGAAGTCTGTAGGGTGGCGGGGAGATCGGTGCCGGGTGCGTGGTCGGCCACCCCGGTTTCTCGCCCTGGCTCGAGTTTCTCGACCGTTCGTACCTGGCGCTTCGAGAGTCTCTCGGAGATCTTGCAGCAATCCAGGAGGAGGACGGGGTGCCGGTCGCCGTGGAGAACATGGGAAGCTGGGAGGTGTGCCATTTCCGCGATCCCTCCTTCCTGCCTGCCCTGCACGAAGCAGGGCTCTCGTTCTGCCTGGATCTCGGCCGCGCTCACATCAACGGAATGCTGGATGAGTTCCTCGCCATAGGAAGACCCCTGCATGTCCATCTCCACGATAACGACGACTCCGGTGATGCCCATCGGGCACTGGGAAACGGGAACATCGATCTCTCCCGGGTACTCCCCCTCCTCCTCAGAACACATCGCGGATTGTCGAAATGCAAACGCTCGAAGCTTACGACGAGAGCATCCGCTTCATGGCGGGACGGAGAAGGGGGGCTCGGTCCAACGCACCGGGGTGCGGGCTATGTCGAGTTTGAGATACCGCCGTGTTTCGGGGTACTTCTTGCTCCGGTGCAGGTGGTGGATGCGGAGGGACCTCTGAGTGTTTTCGTGCAGTGGCGTCTGCAATTCACCCATCCTCGTCGAAACGTCCCGAAAACAGACATAGGGAGCACTTGTAAAGATCCGAACGGGGACAACATACTCGGCATATCTTAATAGTTGTATGCAAAGTATAATACTTATGATACAACTCTTCGTGAACCGGGAGAGGGAACTTGATTTTCTCAACCGGAAATATTCTGAAAATTCATCCCAGATGATCGTTTTGTATGGAAAACGGAGGATTGGAAAGACCGAACTGATAAAAAAATTCATTGAAGACAAGGACGGGGCATATATCCTCTGCACAAATGACAGCACGGAGGAGAATATCAAAGAGATGAAAGATAAATTCGCCGCCCTCACCGAAAAAGAATATTTCAGGGATATTGATGTCTCATCGTTTTATTCATTATATAAGTACCTTTCGGTAACGTCTCAGATCTTCT
>NZ_DANC01000025.1:0-245 GCF_002499755.1 Methanoculleus sp. UBA291
AGAAGATCTGAGACGTTACCGAATGAGCCTTTCTTTTCATCGATAATGACCTTGGCGTACTGTAGTGATGTGTCTTTCTGCGTTGTGAGTTATGCGCCTGAAGAACAGGGGTATGTGAGTTGGCGGAGAAGGCGAAGGCAAAACATGACAATAAAACGCCACAGAATTTATCCGGGACGGTTACAGTGTCTGGCTTAAGTATAGTAATTGATAAGGTGTTAGTGAAGTCATCCTAAAAGTTTCCA
>NZ_DANC01000025.1:551-26515 GCF_002499755.1 Methanoculleus sp. UBA291
GAGGTGTTTCGGGATCACCTCAGTCAGATAAGCCTTTCGAATGGTGTTCCCCTCTATAATAAACTCTCCAGAATGCTCATAGAGTTTCGTCTGTCTTCCCTTTGAGAAATCGGTGAATAGCAGGTCATGATACTTTGGTTGGATAGGAATAACGAATTTTTTTACCAAAGTTCCATCGTAAAAGCTTGGGTAGTATATCTGTGATATCGTGGCCGGCAAAAGAGCGGATACATCATGTCCGCGGGCGCAGAGGTGTTTCACGTAAATGTCTTCTATTTTGTTTTCACGCTGGAGACCGCCTGCTTTATAGAAACCATATTCTGAAATGAGATCGACGAGGCGATCCTCTTCAGATTGAGTGAAGTGAGTGAGATAGATCTCGGTGATGCTGTTTTTTAGTGCGATGTCTATCGAGACTTTCAAGAGCAATTCACCAATCTTATATCCCACATGTTCAACCTTCATTGTTGCAATTTTCAATCGCTTCTTTTTTGCGAAGGGTGGAACCGATGGAATAGGCTCATCCTCAATCTTATAAATGAGGATAGCCCCTATGCTCCCATCGGTTCGGCTATAGACGTAACATTCTCTCCCCTCCTGAGCCTTATCTATGAACCATTCGTCGAATCCAGGGTAGTCTACTCTCAACGAGTCGAAGATTGGATCCCGTGAGTCCAGATTGTACATACTATCTTTGACAAGTGCAGGAGGTGTGGGAATGCTCTCTATCGAGGGGAGGTACCTGTTGAAATCATAGAGCGCTTCAGAAATGAGGAACACACGCTCTTCAACCCCTACTGCGTGTGCCTTCTTGTGGATTTCCCTATCTTCAGTGATGAAGAATTCAACTGCGTTTCTGTATACAGCGTATAGGAGAGCATTATCGACAGCATCATGTGAATTTTTTGCAGGCCCGAGTCTCTCACAAAATAGTGTATCTTTGTTGGGATCGGGTGGTCTCTCTAGACGGGAGTATATCTCGATTTTCGAGAGATTTACTTCTCTGCGATTAATATCAGGGTCCTTTTGCAACTCAAAAACTGAGAGAGGGTGAATCATAAGTTCTGCCCCTAATTTGTTGAGTATTTGGAGCAGTTTCGCTAAATCATATGCAACGACGCGATCTTGTTCACGATCAATGAAAATATTAGTATCGAGTAATATTCTCATCTGTCATCAACGAGGGTTTACGTATTAGGTCATTAATAATTCTTCTGTATCGTTTCAGGCGTCTAAAAACTGCATAAATGGCATTATTTTTTGTTATATGCGTCTTTCTTTAATCGTAGATGATAGTGGATCCATCTGATCCAAGTTACCAAAAATTATAAAGTGGGATCAAAAGGAGCGCCCCTCCAATGAAACTGATAGAGTTTCATGAAAGATCCATATCCACCGCTCTTTGGAAATCCTGCTCCGTAAGCGCGTCCTGTTGGTACTCTTGACCACCCGGAAGCCAGAACCTGCAATCAAGTTGAGGTGGTCCCAAAACATGCTACCGGGAGGGGGAGATCCAGCAGCTTCGCGATGCTCATGCATCCGGTGGAACAGCGGGTGCACCTCTCCGGATCCCTCCCCCAGGTGACGATATGCTTTCTACCTGCGGAAGATAGCGGGAGCACCTCGAGGTGTGATTCCCAATGGAAAGCCGTTTCACCATCCCTGCCCTGGATATGGTTCAGATTGTAGAAATTTTGAGTGTAAGTGCTCTGATCAGAGTGTACCGAAGGTTCAGAGATCTTTTTAGGACGACCTCATCGTAAAAATAACTCAATCGATGTTGATCATGGCAAATGCTCCCTTCGCATCGTTCTCCCCATCTCCCGCCTTTACACCGGATCTTCGACTCACTTTCCGCTGGTCCCTGCGTATCTGCCGCCGCATGTACCATTCCACCGCCACGCTCAAAAGAATGAATAAATGTTACGACGTTTTTCCGATAATGAACCCGGATTTTCCGTGTTTAGAGGGGCAATCCAGGTGTTCTTCGCTTTACCCGGGACGGTGGAGATCTTGCTGATATATCCCAGGGTATGAGCAGGGCCGGGGTAAAATCGGGCGGTCGCGCTTTTTTCTAACAACCTTCATCTCTTCCGAAATCCCACTGATGTGTCACAGAGAAAACAAAACCCGGGGACAGAGGGGTCCGGGAGCACATTATGCATCACCACAAAAACATCGTCCTCATCGGCATGCCCGGTGCAGGGAAGAGCACCGTGGGAGTCGTCCTTGCAAAATCCCTCGGGATGCAGTTCATCGATACGGACATCCTGATACAGGAACGGACCGGGAGGATGCTCCAGGAGATCCTTGACGAGGGCGGGTCCGATGCGTTCAAGCGGATCGAAGAAGAGACGATCCTCTCCTTTCATCCCCGCCGTGCAGTGATCGCGACGGGCGGCAGCGTGGTGTACAGCGGGGATGCGATGGCACACCTCAAGTCGAGAGGGGTGGTTGTCTACCTGAAGATCTCGTACGAGGAGATGGAGGCGAGACTCAAGAACATCACGACCCGTGGGATCCTCCTCCTTCCGAGCCAGAGTCTCCGCGGGATGTACGACCAGCGCGTCCCGCTGTACGAGAGGTATGCCGATCTCACCGTCGCGTGTTCGGGTGAAGATTTTGAGTCCGTGGTCGGGAACGTGATCGAAGCGTTGTGATGAGTTCGGATGGGGCGGGCAGGGGGAGATCGATCCCTGTAAGTCGTTGTATCGCCGGGAAATCAACTATAAATCCCCTGAATTGATAGATTACGGTATGAAACTGCGTGTAGTGCTTGAGCCAAGCGCGGACGGGCGGTATACCGTCTATGTACCGGGCCTTCCCGGCTGTATCAGCGAAGGCGACACGAAGGGAGAAGCATTGAAAATATCCGGGAAGCAATCGATCTGTACCTTGAAACCGTTGAGGATGATCTCGTTTTTAACGAAAAAGCCGAGCAGATTGAGATTGCAGTATGAACAAAGTACCCGTCCTGAACTATGACAGGATCGTTGCGGCACTCCAAAGAGACGGATGGGTTGTGGTCCGCCAGCGGGGCAGGCCATATCCGCCTGTAGAAGTGCCTGCCGGATAAAACACTGAAACTGACGGTGCCCATGCATAGACAGGTCAAACGTTCAACCCTGTCGCGCATTCTGAAGCAAGCCGATATGACCGTCGAAGAACTAAACAATTTACTGTAATCATCGTGCTGTTGCCGACTGTTCAGCCCCTGTCCCAAACGTTTCATGGAGGTCATCCCAATATTCTCCCGATCATGACACTACATGCCAGGTGGATCAATCCCTGGAATGAGTGTTCATATCGCTCGTAACGTGGAACGATCTTCTTAAACGCCTCAATCCAGCTGAAAAACCGCTCAACGGCACTGCGCTTCTTGTAGAGTTCCGGATCGAACCAGACTGGCCTCCCTCGTTTTGGCTGTCTCCGGGATCTCCGGTTCACCGGGATATTGCTCTTGATCCCTCGTTTCCGGTTATACTGACGAATTGCCCGGGCATCGTAGGCTGCATCTGCGGAGATGATCGTTGGTCTCTCGGTGACTTCGGGAATCTCAAATGCTTCGAGGGTTGGCTCGTAGAGCCGTGAATCATGGACATTGGCAGGGGAAACGGTGCAGTCAAGGGGGAGACCGTTCCGATCGACCAGAGCGCTCAATTTGTTCCCTTTTATCTTTTTATGGCCATCATAGCCGGTCGATCCCCTTTTTTGGCGGAAATATCCTTGGTATCGGTAGAACAGTGCGAGAGATCAATTTTCCGGATCTCATACCCCGACTGGAGAAGGCCAAGGAAGATCGCCTGGTACACCCCCTTCCCGCAGAGTTCGAGGTGGTACCGGTGAACCGTCGATTTCGTACCGTATTTCTCCGGTACATCGTGCCAGGTACAGCCGGTAGTCAGGACGTACAGGATACCGTTGTTCAACCCGCGAGGGTCCCGCCGGGGTCGGCCGATGTGTGGCTTTGTCGGGGGGAGGTAGTTCCGAATGAGTTCCCAGAGGTCATCGTCAATTTCCCGGAAGGCCATACCCCCGGGTATTATCTAAGAGGTCTTATAAATTTGGGACAACCTCAACTATAAACTTCCTGCAACGTCAGAGGAGGCCGAGCATCGTAATAGCCGATCGGATTTTCGGGAGTAGCAGCCCCTTGCCACAAATTAGGATTTGCGGGCGCAGTATAATACGTGGGAGGACTCCCAAACGTCGGAACGAAACCCCAGTCAGGATACTCAGTTGATCCGACCTGCTGCTGAATGCCCACTCCAGCAGAAGGGGTAATCACGAAAATGCCAATCAAAATTAGAAAAATTGCGATTATGGCGTAGTGGCCAGGCATCCGGGGGACGGATGCCCTGCTGGCCCCATCCAAGCCCTCACTCATCGACCTCATACTCCCCCTCATCCAGGTCACGCAGTATCGCAATCCTACGCTGCACCTTAGACGATACCTGGATCTCAGATAGAGATGCAGGTTGCTGCCAGGTCAGTTTTACCGTCGCCTTCCCAATGGTGAGTGCACAGTGCGCCGGCAACATTGCTTTTGTCATTCTGTAGTCCCTCCAATTTTTTGTTTTTCGGCATGCGAATCCGAACGGGCTGTCCATACCGGCATTATGGTGCGTGATAACCGTCTGGGGGCTGATAGTCGCCTCCGGTGTGTGGTGCCGTGGGTGCCCAAATAACAATTTTTTTGTTATATCTAAAATTAATTTAATTTTACGATCCGTGAAGCTGTCGCCTCACGACCAGTGGCGTAAAAATGTCGCTCCGCGACATGACTATCGCTCATCCGGAACGGATGGCCCAGCCTCCCTTTACAGCGAGATCATCCCATAATTAGCTGGACCCTCATGGTGCATGCCGGGTGATCAGGCTGAAGAATGAGGACTCAGAACATTCATACCCGGGAGAATCATCTTGAACGCCTCAATCCAGCGGGAGTAACCGTTCAACGGGCATTGCCCATCTTGCGGAGTTCCGGATCAAATCAAAACGGCCGGTACGAGAACTCGCAGCCCAGGAACATCACTCCGGACGCCGGGGTGACGGCGTCCTCCGTTTCAAAATCAACGCATTACCGAGTATCACTCTGAGTTCAAAGAGGTACGGAGTGTACCATGGTTGATTTCCTTTTAACAGAATTGACGCCCTCCTCTTCATATGAGAGAAAGGTGCGCTCTGTTGAAACGCTTCTGACAACCCCCTAGATATTGCTCGGCTGTCGATGAAGGTAAGTGGTATGGCCCCCAATAAGAGGTTTTCAACAGAGCCGAAATACACCTTCAAATACGCGCACGTCACCTAGAGGGGAAAGCGCACCGTTGCCGGGATGCTCAGGCTTGGGGTGTCGCGTCGGCAGGTCGTCGAAAAAATTCTGCGTTGTACGGCATTCCGAAAGAGCGTGTGGAAGGAGCAGTGGCCGCGGTCCCGGCCTGACTACTTCGCCCCCGCCCAAAACTATATCTTTCCAGATACAGACATCATCCTGTATGCCGACGAAGACGGTAGTTGAGCGGAAGAAGGCAGCAACCCCGAAGACTAAAAGGTCTCTTACCCCGGCTGAGCGGGCTGAACGGAAGGCAGGCCTCGCTAGGTTAGAGGCAGATATGGAAGAGGCCAGAAAGAGCGGATTCTCTCCTCTAGCCGAAGTGGAAAAGAGATTAGGGTTATAAATCGATACGACCATACAACTGGTGCGCCTCTTCAAAGGTCGTAATCAGGTGAACTTCAACAACTGTTTTTTCCTTCGTTTTCTCTACCACGTAGAAGACAGTATATGCCCTCTGAACATGTAATCGATGGGTCCTTTTCGTACCTTTGATTTTCTTCATGTTGCATGAGGTGTTCCGGTCGAGGAGATGTTCCCCCAGGCAGAACTTAATTGTCATGATGATTAATGCCTTATACGCCTCATTCTTACCCTTAAGCCCCTCTAGATACTTCTCTGCCTTTCCCGCCACCAGGATCTCGTATTTCGTCATGCGCCCCCCTCAGACCTCGACGCCTCGCGCACGCAGTGCAGCAATCACGCCCTGTTCTGCCGATTCTGACATGGGGATACGCTCTTCCCTCGCGAGGAGGTAGACATTCTCACGGATGTAGATGGAAGTCTGCTGAAAGACCTCTCCCTTTGCATTGATTCGCTTCATAGTCAGTACATGGCGAGTGTTGCCACTTAAGGAGGGGGTTCCCCCACCGGCCGGGGAACCCGCCCTTTATCATGGTCTAAGCAGAGTCTAAACCATCCAAGTATGTCCGGACATGTCCGGACACGTCCGGACACGTCCGGACAGGAGAAAAGAGAAATGGAAAAAGGAGAAAAACAGAAAACAACTGTAATCCATCGGATTAGGAAAAGGGTACATACAACTGTATCCCCGGAAACTTACGAGTATCTGAAAGAAACAGCCCTAAACGTGGGTAAATTGCTCGATAACGCTGTTTCTGAACTCCGAAAGATAACGTCGCATAGTTTGGTCATTATTTCGCAAAAGAAGGAAGAATTATGGGCTCGGGGCGATTCGAACGCCCGACCTCCGCCGTGTGAAGGCGACGTCATAACCAGCTAGACCACGAGCCCCATGCATCGACCGGGAATTGAACCCGGGCTATTGGCTTGGAAGGCCAAAGTCATACCACTAGACCATCGATGCAATGCACGATCCGCCTACATATGTTGACCGTGCAGAATATTAAAAATATTGGGTCGGAGAGAACCCGGGCCCGGGTTCAGTACCCCCGCTGCTGTGCCTGCAGTTCCTCGAGGGCAGCCACACGCTTCTCAAGCGGCGGGTGTGTGGAGAAGAGTTCCATCAGGGTATTTCCCGAGAGCGCCGGGATGATGAAGAAGGCGTTTGCGCCCTCCACTTCCTGCTTCTTCTCTGCGGGGATGTAATCCATCCGCCCGCTGATCTTCGTGAGCGCCGATATCAGTGCGCCGGGGTTGCCCGTCAGGACGGCGCTGCCCCGGTCCGCGGCAAACTCCCGGTAGCGGGAGAGAGCACGGGTGAGCAGGGTGCTCACCAGCCAGACGATGATCGAGACGACGTAGATCAGGATCAGCGCCCCCATGTTGTTGTTATCACGGTTATTGAAGAGCCCGATGAAGAGCCAGTTGCGCATGATCAGGAAGGCCAGCATCGAGATGAAACTCGCCATCGTCATGGTCAGCATATCCCGGTTCTTCACGTGCGACATCTCGTGGGCGAGCACCGCCTCCAGTTCTTCGGGCTTAAGCGCCCGCATAATGGAGTCGGTGACCGCCACGACGGCATGACTCGGGCTTCTCCCGGTCGCAAACGCGTTCGGTACCGGGGAGGGCGTGATCCCGACCTGCGGCTTGGGAACGCCTGCAGCGGCGGCGAGACGCTCAATCATCCGGTGCAGCTCCGGGTACTCGTCCTCTCCCACAATCCGGGTGCCGGTGCTCCAGAGCACCAGTTTATCGGAGAAGAAATACTGGAGGAACGCCATTCCGGCGGCTACCAGCAGAAGGAATTCAAAGGGGAATCCCAGGGCAGCAAGGACGCCCAGGAAGATCAGGTAGACTATGAGGAGCAGGAACGACGTCAGAAGCATCCTCATCGTGAGACCGAAGTCGCGCGTCCACTTCATGGCAGAGATCTGTTTGACCGGAGAGGTCTTAAGGTATACGGCGATTTCCCATGGTGTTCCCGCCCGGACCAGACCTGGGTGCATCCCGCGCCGGAAGCAAGTCTCCTTATGCCCCTAGAGCGATAGATAAGAACCGAATGACATTGAACGAAGTGACGATCAGCAGAGCCATTCTCGAAGAGCAGCACCGCGCGCTCGTCGACTATCTCGAAACGGACGTCGCCGTCATCGGCGGGGGCCCCTCGGGGCTCGCCTGCGCCGCGCTCCTCGGCGAGAGAGGGGTCTCGTGTGCGCTCATCGAGAAGAAACTCAGTATCGGCGGCGGCATGTGGGGCGGCGGCATGATGTTCCCCCGGATCGTCGTCCAGGAAGAGGCACGCCGGCTCCTCGACCGGTTCGGGGTCACTTACCGGGAGTTCGAGCCTGGTTATTACGTCGCAAAATCGGTCGAAACGGTTGCCAAACTCATCGCGGCAGCCTGCGACGCCGGCGTCGAATTCTTCAACCTCACCACCGTCGAAGACGTCATGGTCCGTGGCGACGGCAGGGTCGGCGGCCTCGTCGTCAACTGGACGCCGGTCGGCATGGCCGGACTCCACGTCGACCCGCTCACCGTTGCCTGCACCTGCACCGTCGACGCGACCGGCCACGATGCCATGATTGCCCGGATGATCGAACGCAAAGGCGGCAATCTTCAGGTGAAGGGCGAGAGTTTCATGTGGGCCGAGCGCGCCGAGTCCCGGGTCATTGAACACACAAAAGAAATCTTCCCCGGTCTCTTCGTCACCGGGATGGCGGCAAACGCCGTTGCCGGCGAATGTCGCATGGGCCCTATTTTCGGGGGGATGCTGCTCTCCGGGGAGCGGGCTGCACACCTCGTCGCAGAGAAACTGGGGAGGTAACACTTCAGAACCATTTTTACTGTTCCGGCGGTTACCAATAGGTATGGAAGAGATCGATCCGGAGTCCCTGACGGAGATTGCGTACGGGATCTTTGAGATCTACCTCAACCGCGAACTCCACGCCAGGGGTCCATACCTCTTTGAACTCGTCGAGCAGAGGATAAATTTCGAATCCGACGTCCGTGAAATTTTCGGGCGATTCAGGGACGATTATCCGGTGCTCGCCGAAGCGCTTCTTCTGCGGTTCGGCGGGGTCGAGGCAATATATGCTCCGATCAGGGCCGGAGAGGGCGTTGCCCCCTCAAAGACGACCCGTATGTACTGGATCGTCCAGGATGCACCCGGTCCTCTCGCAAGAGGCCTCGACGACGACCAGGTGGGCAAATGGCTTATCTTCATCCCTGCAGGCAAGGCGGACGAGGCGTGGAGGAAGGTCCGGGACGGGACGGTGAATGGGCTGCTCGGGATATCGGCGAAAGTCAGCACCGCCAAGCCCAACCCCGACTCGCGCGACGAGCGGTCGGTCATCTATGTCTACACACGGGACTGGGCGGACGAGGCGGATGTGATGCGGGTCCGTGAGCGGCTCCGGGACCTCGGGTTCCTGGAGCGGATCGGCTACAAGCGCAACATCGAGACCTACAGGGGCGAGTACAGCGAAGAGGGTAAAAAAGTCACATATTACAGCGCCTGAAAGGTGAACCGGTCCTCCCTTCCTCCCTAACGCATTAAAAAAAGAGTATCCCGGTCCCGCCGCGTCCGGGGAGTACGGCGCACAACCACTATAGCGGCGTTACGCCTTCCGTTCCTTGGACTTGGGTCGGAGTTCTTCAGAGCCGCACTTGCGGCAGCGGGTGGCGCGGATTGCGTTCCGGGCGTTGCATTTCATACAGACCTTTACGTTGAGCAGACGCGCTTCAGCTTCGGGAAATCTTGCCATGTTGAAAACACCACTTGTCAGATGGGTACTATTCGTTCTTGGTCCTATTAACAGTTCTGTCGTCAGGAGTGTCGTCTCCGCGCTCCCGCTCGACCCATACCCGGAACGCCTCGAGCGCCCGCGCCCGGTGAGAGAGCCGGCTCTTCTCGGCAAGCGGCATCTCGGCAAGCGTCCGCCCGCCGTAAGCGAAGATCGGGTCGTAGCCGAACCCCCCCTCTCCCCGGGGAGCAACGATCGTCCCGGGGAGAATACCCCGGAATATTCGGATGCCGTCCTCCCGGGCAAACGCAATTGCCGTCTCGAAGCGGGCGTTCCGGTTCTCCACACCGTCCATGAGGTTCAGGACCCCCGCATTCCCGATGGTGTCCTGCACGTAGGCGGCGCATGGACCCGGGAACCCCTCGAGTGCGTCGATGAAAAGGCCGGTATCATCGACGATCAACGGACGAGCGAGCGTGCGATAGGCAAATTCCGCCTTGCCTCGAGCGATCTCCCCGACATCGGCATGGCGGATCTCCGGACATTCCAGCGCGACGTGCTCGACCTCCAGCAGCCCCCCGAAGTAGGCGGCCACCTCCCGCGCCTTGTTGGCGTTGCTTGTCACCACCGCGAGCCTCACAGGTACCGCCCCCGCAACTCAACTTCGTGCTCGCGGGGGAGGACCTCGCCCGCCCCCGAGAATGTCCCTGCATACCCCTCGACGAAAGCCCGCTTCAACTCCCCGGCGTTCTCCGTGGTGCTCTCGAGCGTCTGAAAGAAGACGCGGAGATCGACCCCTCGGTCCTCGACCTCCGAGGACGTAGATGCAAGCCCGAAGTCAATCAGGACGCACCGGCCGTCGCGGACGATCATGTTGCTCGTCGTCAGGTCGCCATGGACGATCCCCGCCTCGTGCAGCCTCCCGACCGTCTCGCCCGCGAGGCGGATCGTCTCCGGCGTCGTGACGTACTTCAGTACATCGCCCCGAACCCGTTCCATGACAATCGTATCCTTTGTGATATCCCGGATCACCGGAGTGGGGACACCCGCGCGCCGGGCATGCGCGATCAGGCGGGCCTCGGCCCGGGTTCGCTCCATGATCAACCGCCGGTCGAGCGCCGGGTTCCGGTAGCGTTTGCTCGTCCGGCGCTTGACTACCTCCTCATTCAGGACTTCCACGACCGCTTCGGCGCCCCTGGCGACGCCTCCTTCATGCGGCCCGACAGCGAAGACCTCGCCGGGCTCTTCCTCGCGCCAGGTGACCTCCACCTCGTCCGCCCGATAGCCAGGCCGAATCTGCGAATCCTGGAGGGAAAGCGTCGCACCGTGCTCCAGCATGACCTTCCCCGTGTAGGCGATCATCGCGCCGTTGTCCCCGAGGAACGTCCGCTCCGGGACGGCGAACGTCGCGCCCCGCTCTTCGCACATGATCCGCAGCATCTCTTGCAGCCGCGCGTTCGCACCGACACCGCCGACGAGCAGAACCTCGTCCTTGCCGGCATGCGCGAGCGCCCGCTCCGTCACCTCGACGCACATGGCGAACGCGGTCTCCTGCAGGCTGAAGCAGACATCCTCAAGCGGTGCCGTGCTCTCCTGGGCGGCACTGACGAGCCCGGAGAAGGCAAGGTCCATCCCCTTCACCGTATACGGGAGCTCGATGTAACTGCCCTGCCGCGCAAAACGCTCGATGATCGGGCCGCCCGGGTGCTGGAGGTCATGGCTCCGCGCGAACTTATCGAGGGCGTTCCCGAGCCCGATATCCAGCGTCTCCCCGAATATCCGGTACCGCCCGTTCAGGTAGCCGAGCACCTGGGTGTTCGCGCCGCTTGCATAGAGGACGATGGGGTCGCGAAATCCGGTTGCCCATCTCCCGATCTCAACGTGCGCCACACAGTGGTTGACGCCGACGAGAGGCACGCCGAGGGCTATCGAAAGGGCACGGGCGGCGGTCGCCACCGTTCGGAGAGAGGGACCGAGGCCGGGGCCCTGGGAGAAAGCGACCGCCCGGACCCGCTCCGGTTCCGTGAGCACCCGGGAGACGACCTCCTTCATCATCGAGGCATGGTGCTGCGCGGCCTCCCGGGGGTGGATTCCCCCTTTCGGCGGGACGTAGGGCGATGAGTGGAGGGCAATCAGATCGTCCCCGAAG
The DNA here is from genome assembly GCF_002499755.1 of Methanoculleus sp. UBA291. Lineage (NCBI taxonomy): Archaea > Methanobacteriati > Methanobacteriota > Methanomicrobia > Methanomicrobiales > Methanomicrobiaceae > Methanoculleus > Methanoculleus sp. UBA291. The sequence goes on from NZ_DANC01000025.1 coordinate 12,142, forward strand.
AGGGCGGCGCTGAGGTTCCACGCCGTCCCCTCAAGCCCCAGCACCAGCCCGTCACAAGACTTTGAATCTGGCATAAAACAGGTGTTGCTCCGTTACGAAAAGATTGATCGCGGCCGAAATCTGCAGACGGAAGAGCAGGTGAAGTGCGGCCGCAAACGTTATTCAGGTATCGGGAAGGTAGGAACCTACTTCCGGAACTCAGTATAGCCGCACTTGCCGCAGGCAACCCGGTCCTTGTGCTCGGCCATCAGGACGCCGGGGCCGCACCGGGGGCAGTGCCGTTTCTGCAGGACTACCGTGTCGCCCTTGACTTCGTAGTACTCGTATCTCTTGACCTTGGTCGATTCCTGTTTCTTGGCCGCCATTTGCGTTTACGCCTCCTCGCTCTCAGGTTTGGGCTCGCCGCGCTTGAGGAGATACGCCCGCTCGGTCGAGTTCTTGCTCTCCTCGTCGTCGTAGATCCGGGCACGACCGCATAGTTCCATTACTCCGTACCGGGTCCTCTCCAGGTCCAGTACGAGAAGGTTCTCATCCGTATTCAGCATCGCGGCGAGTTTCTCCCGGATACTCTTCCGCGAGGGTGTCGAACCGTCAAAGGTGAGGGTAAACGACAACTCCCTCCGGTTCAACAGCTCATTCTTCTGGTCACGGGTAATTTCGAAGTCCATCAATATCCCTAAACTATTGTTGGCGGATTTATTTATACTCTGGGATGGTGCGCCGGTGTGGATTTTGCCGGGCGCCTCACTCGCGTACGAAAACGTTCAGCATGGACCCGGCTTCCTGTTTTGCCAGCGCATCGACGAGCCGGAGGACGACCCCCTCGCCCGGCTGACCGTAGAGGACGGCCGTCCCGATCGGCGCGGCGAGGACAAGCGGGATGACCGCAAGGTCTTCCTCGCCGTCGACGAAGATCACCCCGGGTGGATTCTGGACCGCCGTATCGATCGCGTCGACAAGTTCGTCGGTGATTGTTCCGGGGGGGTTCTTCGCCGCCAGCCTCCTCGCCCGGAGCAGGGGTGAACGGTTGCAGGGCGAGCGCATCGTGTAGCCGTCGATGATGGCGATATCCGGGATGATGCCGGCACCGAGGAGATTGTGGGTCACCACATCCCCGACGGCGTAGACCGCCCGGTCCCGTATTTGGGGGAGAAGTTCGCCGATGTTCGGGTAAAGCGTCCCGAAAGGCTTTTTAAAAAGATCCCGGTGCGCTTCGGGAAGCCTGAGCATCAACGAACCTTCAGTGCATACCGGCCGGGCAGGGTGATGTTCATCTTCTTTGCTATATCCGAATGCTCGGGATCGATGATCACGACGTAGCCCGCCCAGTCTTCGCTCAGGTTCATCGTGCCGCAGACGACGCAGGACTCTCCTTCGACAACCCGGTGACATTCGCGGCAGACTTTGACAACCTTCTTACGGACAACCATCTTATGCCGCTCCCTTCTCCTTCTCGTCCTCGAACTCCTCTTCCAGCCAGGTCGTGGTTCCAAGTCCCGACTGCCGCATGGTAAGCCCGATCTTGCTCTCCCGGGGCTCGCGCTCGTTCAGCGAGAGTGCAACGACCCGGGCCCGGACCCCGTCGCCGACGGCAACGGACCGTTTCGAGTCCTGGCAGACCAACCGGCCGTTCTTTTCATCGTAGTTGATATATTCGTCCGAGATCTGACTCACGTGAAGCATGGCGTCGATGGGGCCGAGGCTGACGAACGCACCGAAACTCGTCGTCTCCACCACCTCGCCCTCGATCACTTCCTGAAGCGAGAGGCGGAGCACCGCTCCCTCAAACCTGACATCGTAGTAGACGGCCCCGTCTCCGGGGATCAATTCCCCTTCGCCGATGTTGAGAATCTTCGTGATCGCGATAAATATGCCGATCTCCTTTGCGATGCTGCCTTCCAGCTGTTCCTGTAGTACACTGAGGATGACCTTCTCCAGGTCTTCCCCGAGGCGGTTGGGCGGAACCCGCACCTTGTCCTCCAGTGTCATCTTATAATACATTTTTCCTCACCTATCCCCTTAACAGTTCCAGAGTTCTTGCTCTTCGCATTGAGACAACGTCAACTCCCTCCCGAAGGAGAGCATTCCGGAGTTCCCGGTCGTTCGTCACCACGGTGCACCCTTCCCGTCGGGCGTACTCGATCACCCGGTCGTCCACGCGGTCGGCGGAACTCCCGCTTGGCACGACCGTTGAGCGCCGGGCCATCGCAAGGCCCACACGGGCGGCAGTCGCATCCCGGCCGCGGCCCCGGGAGAGTCCCGAGAGCTCCCCGACCACCTCTTCGAGCGTGACCGGCTCAAAGTCCCCAAAAAGGGCCTGAAGTTCGTCGTAGAGGTCAATCCCGAACTGGACCGGCATCAACAGGGCGTTCGTGTCGAGGAGAACCTTCACTCGACGAGAATCCCCATGCCGATCAGCCGCCATCGCCCGCCGACCTGCCTGCTGATAGCAATTCGGGCACCGACCTCCGCACAGACCGCCCGCTTCAGCTGGACCTCCACCTGGTTCTTCTTCGTGTTCGTGATCACGCCGACGGTGACGGCGGTACCGACCGAGAGCATCAACGGCTCTTTATGCTTTAAAGGCTCGATGATCTGCTCGCTATCCGCACCGACCACCCGGTCCATGAGCGTGACGTCGAACTTCAATCGATCCCAGACCGGCGGCAGTTTCCCCATGAGCCCGGCCACCTGTCCGGCAAGCGCGTCGCTCTTCGTCAGCGCAGGATCGAGTTTCGTCCCGACGCCGAGGAGGCCCCCGGGCCCGGCCTCGGTCACCCGGGTCTGGCCGGCGTTGATGGAGGTTACTTTTGTCTCGATCGGTTCCCATTTCGTCCGGTTCTCGACCTGTACCTGCCGGCCGGGCCGGATCTCGATATCGTCTCCTTCATGCAGGACGCCCCGAACAAGGGAGCCTCCGATGACGCCGCCTTTCACATCGCGCCAGTTGCAGCCGGGTTTGTTGATATCAAACGATCGTGCGATGAGCAACAGCGGGTCGACGTCCGGGTTGCGTTCTGGCTCCGGGATGACGGCATCAAGGGTCTGGATCAGGGCGCCGATATTGATCCCTTTCTGCGCGGAGACCGGGATGATGGGCGCGTTCTCGGCGATGGTACCCTTAATGAACCGCTTGATCTGCTTATAGTGTTCAAGCGCCTCGGCCTGGGTGACCACATCAATCTTGTTCTGGACGATGACGATCTTTTTGATGCCGATCAGTTCGAGCGCCATCAGGTGTTCTTTGGTCTGAGGCTGTGGACAGACCTCATTTGCGGCGATAACGAGCATCGCCCCGTCCATCAGCGCTGAGCCGGAGAGCATGGTCGCCATCAGCGTCTCGTGGCCGGGAGCGTCGACGAACGAGACCGTTCGGAACGGGACAGCCTTTCCTCCGCAGTTCGGGCATTCGGGATGGGCGGTATAGGCCTCCGCCCCCTCGCACTCCTCGCATCTATAAAATGTCGCATCCGCGTAGCCGAGCCGGATGGAGATGCCGCGCTTGATCTCCTCACTGTGCCTGTCCGTCCAGGTACCGGTCAGCGCGCTGACCAGGGTGGTCTTGCCGTGATCGACATGACCTACGAGCCCAATATTGACACCGGGAATGAGTGCATCTCGCAAAAGTTTTCGAACCTCCTTATCCAATATATAGTGACACTACTTATACATAATCGGTAGAGATTAGTTCTTTCTCCTATTGTTTCTGGAGGACAGGGAACGGACCCGGGCCGGGAACCCCCGGGTACTGTCTTTTGACGACATACGAAGTGTGAAGAATAGCCCTGGATGTTAGCGAAAATTTATACCCAATGAAGAGCGATATAAAAATGATTGTTGTATGGCAGGCGATACTGAACTATCACGTATCGGGATCTCGCTACCCAAGAACCTTCTCGATAAATTCGACGAGATCCTGGACCTCCGGGGTTATTCCTCCCGTTCTGAAGGAATACGGGATTCTATACGGAATTACATCACGCATTATCAGTGGATCTCCGACGTAAAAGGGGAGCGTCAGGGCGTCATCACCATGGTCTACGACCACGACCAGCGGGGACTGCTCCAGACGCTCACCGAGATCCAGCATCAGCACGCCCATAACATCCAGGCCTCTCTTCACTCGCACGTGACCCACAACAAGTGCCTCGAAGTGATCCTGATCCGGGGAGACGGAACGGTCCTGAAGGATGTTACCGAGCAGTTGATGGCACAAAAAGGTGTTGAGGCGGTGAAACTCACCACCATACCGATCGAGGATTAACCGCCGCCCTCGCAGCTCTGGTCGGTCCCCTTCTCCCACACCTCTTCCAGCTGCTCTTTGAACTCCTTGTGCTCTTTGAGGTAATCATCCAGAGAACGCTCTTTTATTTCCGCATGCCCGGTCGTGCGGTCTGCGCCGACGAGTTCGTCCACCCGGTAATAGAGTCCGGTGCTGTCGAGCTCGGCGTACTTTGAGCCGTCGATCTCCTCGATCCGGACAACCTTTCCGGTCGTGCCGGTGCGGGGGTACCGGACGACTGCGCCCATTGCTACGTCATCCGTGCTCATACACGGGGTAGGTACACCTGCCAGACTATTAAGGTATCACCTCCAAGGATCTAAAATGCCAATCACGATTCACCCGGTAGAGAAGTTGTACTTTAACGGAATGCACCGTTCCCGGCCTCCCGGAGAGACTTGCGCCTCCGTGGAGCCTTTGATGAGGGAAATCGGCGTTACCGAGATCATCGATGCGACCTCTCTCGACCGTCTTGAGATCCCCGTTGTTACGGCGGTTCGTCCGGGAGCGGCCAGGGGCGGGGCGCGTACCCACACCGGGGCGGGGAAGGACCCGCTCCACGCCCGGGTCTCGGCTATGATGGGGGCGATCGAGCGGTACTCCGCAGAGTACCGGGGAGACCGGATGGAGTATGCGACCTACGAGGAGATCGGTCCGGGGCGGGCGGTACACCCCGAAGACCTGATCCTTTCGCGGGAGCACGAGCAGGGGGAGATGATCCACTGGATGCCCGCGTGGGATATTCTGAACGATGAGGAGGTCTACGTCCCTGGTAACGCCGTCTTCCACCCCTACGACTCGCTCGGCATGGCCGTACCGCTCTTCCGGAGCGACGCAAACGGGCTTGCGGCGGGAAACGTTACGGAGGAGGCGGTCCTCACCGCCCTCTTTGAAGTGATCGAGCGGGACGCACTCAGCGTTGCCGACCAAAAGCGCGACCTCGGCCGTCGCCTCACCATCGCGAGCGGTTGCGCCGCCCGCGAAGTCCTTGACCGGTTCGAGGAGAACGGGATCGAGATCCACCTCTGGCTGCTTTCCGGAAAGACCGGCATCCCTACGGTCGCCGCCGCTGCAGACGACACCGTCACCAGGGACCCGGCGATGATCATCGTCGGGTCGGGAACACACCTCTCCCCGGAGGTCGCAGCGCTCCGCGCCCTGACCGAGGTCGCCCGGAATCGGGTGAGTTACCTGCAGGGTGGCGCAGGCGATCCCCGCCGGGAGACGGTCATCCGGAGGGCGGGCTACGAGCGGCTGAAGCGGATCAACAGGATCTGGTTTGCCGGTGCGGATGCCGTCGATATTGCGGATGTTCCCGACAGGAGCACCGACCGGTTCGATCTCGATATCCGACAGGTGCTTGAGGCGGTCCGCCCTCACACGGACCGGGTCTGTGTCTGCGACCTCTCGCGGACCCCGGTGCCGGTGGTGCGGGTCGTCGTCCCCGGGTTTGAGATATCCTACATGGACCCGGACCGGCGGCGATCCGCCCAGGGTTGACGCGCTTCGGACGCGGCCCCCGCCGCTGATGGACCGTCGCACCCCCGGGCCATCGCACTTCGCGTGAGACTGCGTCATCCCTGACTTCCCACCGGCATCCGCAGTCGTGCTCGTCCGGCCCGGAGGGCCCCTCTCTCAATAGAACCGGACCTTTTTCAAGATATCCACGACCTTCTCCGTCCCCCGGTTGAGGGGCCGCTCCGCGGGGACCGGCCGCTCCCCCGAGAGTGCGCGAAATATCGCGGCGACAGCCGCTCCAAGAGACGGCCCGTAACCTCCTTCGAGCGTCAGCGCGAGCGGGAGTTCCGTACCGTCGATAAGTATCCCGGTGAGCACGCCGTAGTCCGCGGGCTCAAGGTTCATCCGGCCGTGCTCGTCGTCGGCGAGAGCATCCTGTCCGGCGGAGACGATCAGGACGTCCGGCCGGAACCGGACGATCGCCGGGATGAAGATCTCCGAGAAGACGTAACGGTAGTCGGCGATTGTAGACCCCGCCGCAAGCGGGGCGTTGAGGGTGTAACCACGGCCGGCGCCGATACCGATCTCGTCCACCCACCCGGTCCCCGGGAAGGCATTCTCCTCGTGCACCGAGCAGTAGAGCACCCTGTTGCTTCCATAGAAGACTGTCTGGGTCCCGTTGCCGTGGTGCAGGTCCCAGTCGAGGATTGCCACGCGGTCGACCGACAGGAGTGCTTTCGCCGCCGCGACGGCGGCGTTGTTGAAGATGCAGAACCCCAGTGCCCGGTCCGGTTCGGCATGGTGCCCCGGGGGGCGGACCAGAGCGAACGAGTGTTCGCCGTCGAACGCCCGTTCCACTGCAGCAAAGGTCGATCCGGCGGCGTAGGACGCCGCTTCGAAGGAGTCGCAGGTGACGTAGGTGTTCGGGTCTAAAAAACAGGTCCCATGTGCGATCTCTCTCACCCACCGAACATACTGCGGTCGGTGGACCCGCTCCAGGTCCTCCTCCGTGGCCTGGACCGGGGGACGCCACCTCACGTTGCCGGGAACCCCGGAGAGGGCCGCCCGCAACCGGGCGCCCGACTCAGGGTGAGCCTCCATGTCGTGCCGGGTAAAGACATCGCCGTAGATGACTGACGACCGCATCTTCGATATTAGTTGATGGTGCGCCCCTGCTGGATATCCTCTTCGGTGACGTCGAACGTCTGATCGGTGCCCGCGATCCGGTAGGGTCCCGTCGTCTTCACCTCGCCGGACCATCCGGACGTCGCGTAGGGGACGATGAACGTGCCGTTCACGCTCTCCTGACGGTAGGTGAACTCCCTGCCGGTGTTTGTCGTGACCGGAACCTCGATGATACCCTCGCCCTTGATCCGGGCGCCCGGAACATACTCGAATATCTTGACGGCTTTGAGGTCGGGCCCGTTCGCACCGGCGTTACTATAGATGTTCTGGGGCGTCTCGTGAACGAGCCGGTAGTGCTGGAGCGCCGGGACCCGCTCGACCGGCTGGAGGAGCGAGGCACCCTGGAGCTGGTAGTGTATATTCAGGAGCGTGGCGTGGGACCCGACCGACGCGTTTCTGTTGTAGGCCTCCACCGCGGCCGCACCTTCGGTCGCGTTCATCTGCTGAAGGCGCGTGATGACCGGGAGGGAAGTGTTCGCCGCGTCCGCGTCACGATACTCGACGTAGGTGACCTGCGACGGATCGGTCATGGACCCGTCGAAGTTATGGAGACGGGAGATCATCGTCAGGTAGTACTCCTGGTTGTGGAACGGCATCGACTGGTAGTTGCCCGCGCTCACGGGGATGAAGAATTCAGTCTGGAACCGCTCTATCCCTACATCGGGGTCGGCCCAGGTTGCCGGAGCCCAGAACTTCGCGGTATCGACCAGGATATCGGTGACGACGTAGCGGGTGCCGATGTTGTCGAGGATCCGGTTGGCGTCCTCCTCGGAGGTCGAGACGAGGTAGGCTGCCGACCCGTTCGCCCCGGTAACCCCGTGCTGGAAGGGGTTGTTGTTCGGGATACGCTTCGCGAGGAAGGTGATCCAGTGGCCGTAGTCCCACCAGGACATGACGCCGTAGGAGGTCTCCGGGTAGGTGAAAGTATCCTTGTCGTCGATTGCATAGTAGTCGACGCCGGGGTCGGGGGTGTTGGCGTTCATCCACTTGAGAGCTTCCATCCACTGTGAGTCGATGCCGGCGTACTGCGCGGTATTGCCCATGGAGATGTTCGCCTGAAAGGAGGTCCCCGCGAAGAGGAGCGTGACGACGGCGACTGCAATGAAAGCCCCGACCTTGAGGTAATCCGGCCGGTTCCTTGAGGAAGTCTTCGATTTTCGGGTATCGGGAGCTCGTGATCCCTTCTTTCCCTTTCGCGCCGGCTCCCCCTGATTCTCACCGGGCTCTGAAGAGATTTCACCGCGTTTCGGCAGGAAAAAGCGCTTGACGTCCTTCCATCCCATATTCAGGACCGCTCCTGCAAAGACTGCGGAGAGGAGGGCGATGTTTGCGGCGAAGTAGTACTCGTAGCGGACGTGCGCGGCCGTCGACGCGAAGATGACTGCCGTCCAGACGAGGACGAAGACGTGGGCCGGGTTCACCTTCTGCCAGATCCACCAGAGCAGGGTGACGGCTCCTCCCGCCGCGAGGACGAGGCCCCAGTGGAACGTTTCCCACGCATCATCGTACGACCAGGCCCGGGCTTCCCCGACCGTCGTGGTGACGGGTGCCTCGCCGAAGAAGGAGAGGAGGCTCGATATCAGGAGGTTATAGATGTCCGGCAGAGCGACATAGAGCGCCGCAACGGCGGCGGCAGCGACGAGAGCGAGCGCGGCCGGGAAGTAGTACTTCGGGCGCTCCCGGAGATAGGCCGAGAGTCCGTAGAGCACGAGCGTTCCGGCGATGAGGACGGCGTAGGCGATGACGTGCCCGACGGTGTAGCGGGAGAGGTCGAGGCCGGGGTGCGGGAAGCCGAACGCCGCAACCCCGATGATTGCGACGCCGAAGACGACTGCATTGACGAGGACCAGATAGTCGCTTTCCCGACCCTGGAAGAAGTCCAGGAGGAACTGGACCAGGGTGAAGACCACCACGATGAGCGCGAAGAGGATCATCGTCGGCATGTTGAAGTAGCCAAGGAGGTAGGCGACGCCTGCAAGCGCCGCCATGATCACCGGCATCTTCAGGGTCTCGATCTTCAGTGTTTCCCGGTTCCTCAGGGAGAACCGGCAGTCGCGCGCCGCAAGCAGCGCCGCAACGTAGGCGAGGATGAAGATCGTCGAAAAAAGTGTCTCTGCGATATGGTGGTCGACGAATCCGAAGAGAGAGCGGTAAGCGTAGTTTCCGCTGATAACGGCGATGAGCCCGGCCGCGATGAGCCCGGTCTTCCAGTCGGCGATCTTCTTCGCGAGCAGGTAGGTGACCGGCACCATCGCCGCGGCCATCAGCGGCGGGACCCAGCAGGCCACCACCATGATCTCGGGCCGCGTCGTCGCACCGACGAGGACGCAGAGCGTCGATATGATCTGGACGAAGAGCGGCCCCCAGTAGACGACGTCGCCGGTCGGGTAGAGCGTCATGGCGTCGAACCAGGCGTAGCCGGGGAAGTTCGCGACCGCCTGCTCGACCTGGCGGACGGTGTACCAGGGATCGTTTTCCAGGAGGTTGACACCTTCGGGCGTTACCATATCCGCTGCCGGAAGAAAACCCCGCGTCCAGAGCGGGAGCAGGGCGAACAGGATGATAAGACCTACGATGATATATGGTCGGTATTTATTGAGATCGATGTGAGCCATCGGACCCTCCTTGTTACGAATCTGTTTCCCTTCGAACCCTTAATAACCTTGGTGTATCAGCGATACCGGAAAAAACAAAAAAGGATCAGTATTTTCCCGTTAATCGTGTAAAGATCTTCTCGAACGCCTCCGCCTTCTTCTTCCAGCTGTGCTCCTCGATCCCGGCCGGGCATCGCCCCGGAGCGAGAACCAGATCGTCGACCCTCTCCAGGAACTCTTCCCCGTCCCGGTAGACGGAGATGTGGTCGCCGCCCATCCGGAGCATATCGGGGATGGGGGTGGAGAGGATCGGTTTCCCGCATGCCGAGTACTCGAAGTATTTGTTCGGCAGGGCGATGTCGACCCACTGCGGAGGGGAGAGCGGGATGAGGCAGAGGTCCATCGGCGCGATGTAGCGGGGGAGGGCACGGTAGTCGACGGTGCCGGTGAAATGCACCCGTCCGGCGACCCCGAGCCGGTCTGCGAGGGCGCGCAGGTCATCCAGGTAGCCGGTGAAGAGCGAACCCCCGACGATCAGGAGTTCTGCGTTCGCGTGTCGTTTCCGGATCTCCGCGAACGCCCGGATCACATCGTCGAGGGCATACCATCGTTCGACGGCACCGGCAAACCCGAGAACGAAGGCGTCGGGGGAGATCCCGAGGGTGGATCGCATGGTTCCGCCGTCCATGGGGCGGAAGAGGTCGGTGTTGACGCCGTTCGTGATCAGTTCCGCCTCGTAGCCGTAATTATGGAGTTTCCTGACGAGTCCGGGGGAGACCGTCGTGATAACATCGCTGTGGTCCAGGTTGTAGCGGGTGATGGCGAGGACGCCTTCCCGCAGCAGCCATTTTGCGGCGGGATTTCGGTAATAGGCTGCCGCGGAGTCGGGGAACCAATCTTTGAGGTCGAAGACAACCGGCACGCCGTATTTCCTGGCCGCCCGGACCATCGCCGTCCCGGCAAGGACGTGGGCGCCGACGACGACATCGATGTCGTAGTCCCGGATGATGTCGCGGATGACCTGGTAATGGTGCGGTGCGTTCAGGGTGTAGTGAAGGAACGGGCTCTCGACGGGAAAGCGCGTCGCCTCGTGAACGTGGAGGCGGGTCTCCCGTTCCTTCCCCCTGCTGACGTGGAAGTGCGGCACGTGGACCTCGTGCCGGGTGGCGAGCTCTTCGAAGATGTTGTGGTGCCTTGAGGGGATCGGGTGATGGATGTAGTCCTGGGTGGAGACGAGGAGGATCTTCATCGGTTTCGCACCCTTGGGATCGATTGGGAGTAGTTAAGGATTGTCTCCACTCCACCGATCACAGGAGGCTGTCGGGTTGGGGGCGATCCGGGATCCGCGAGGTCACCCCGGACCCGTGGAGGATGGTCCGGTAACTTTATCCGTACGAAGCATGCTCGTGTAGATCCTGATGGTACGGGTCGGTGAGGGTCCCGCGACGGACTATCGGTTGAAGACAGGCCCCGGTTGCGTTGTCATGGCACTCCCCCTCCTGCAGACCGCATCGGTTCCCTCACATTCCCGGACCCTGCGGCAAGGATCCGAGCTGTCTCTATGGGATCTGTTCGCGCCGTTGGCGGCGATTCCTCTTTTGGGTCTCTTCGTATGCGACGTCTCACAACTATTTTTATACGGCCGGGTTGTACCCATCTGTTAAGCACATGAGTACGAGCACCAGGATGGAAATGGCGGATGTTCGGGACGATCTCCGCGTATGGCAGAATATGTCGAATGTAATCCGGATTGAGGATCTACTGTATGCTTACGAACACCCCTGTCCGTTCCAGATCGAACTGGCGGACTACATTGCCGGCCTGGCCCGTGCCATGGAGTCTATCTCTTCACTGGAGGTTGGATCATCGTTTGGGGTGACGAGTGCGCTGCTCCCCCAGAATTTCCATAAGAGTCTTCTGGATTATGACCCGGTTGCGTTGGAGAAAGGGGTCGAATTTTATGAGAGGATCGGACAGTCCGTTGAGACCACCAACCGTGATATCCTCCAGACGGATGCAGGTCCCTTGGACGGCCGTTATGACCTGGTCTTCAGCGCCGGACTGCTGGAACACTTTAACGAGACCGAGAGGCGAACGATCATCGAAAACATGGTCCGTTACACGAAGATAGGTGGGTATATCGTCATTGGAATCCCCAACCACTACTCGCTCCCCTACCGCCTTGCATATCTGAGCCTCCTTCTTCTGAAGAGGTGGGAGTACCCGCAAGAGCAGAAGATACGCAACTTTGACGCCGAGATCGAAGGCATGGACGGTGTAGTTCCCATAAATGAGACACTTCTCGACCGTAATGGGGTATATTCTCTCTATCCCGGGCCTCTTGCCTATGCAGCGAAGTGTATTGGCAGGCTCTGCAATTCGGAAGGGTATTTGAGAGTCTTCCTCTTTCAGAGAAAGGGATGATCGCATGGACATTCTCCTGGTCACGAGTAACCTTGGGCTGCCAGAGTCTCCGTCCTCCAACCATATCTGTGACCGGATCGAATGCCTGCGCAGATATCGGGATATCAACGTGTACGGTATCACTGAATCGCACCCTCAAATGCCCTGTGGCATTCCAATCCGGGTAATTGAGAGCGGGGTCTCCGGGAGGTGTGAGGCGCTGGTTTTAAAGACGTTCAATCAATTCCAAAAATATCATATTCTCGGAAATAACGATGTTCTTGCGCTGCGAGAGTTCCTGCGAGAGTATAGAAGCCGCCTCTTTCAGAAGGTAAAGAGCGATAGAATAGATAAATTTGGAAATTGGAGCCTCATACCCACGTATGAAAAGGCCATAGCCGAAACAATACGCGATGACGGCTTCGATCTCATTTATTCTACAGGAGGTCCTGCGACAGTTCATATCGCCGTTGCGCGCGCTCTTGAGGGAACAGATCTCCCCTGGATTGCTGAAATCCAAGACCCCTTGCTCTTTGAGGACATCGAAGGACCGTACATGGCCAGTAAGCGGGATGTTGATCATCTCCGCCTCGCTGAGGAGTGCTTGAAGAAAGCAGACGCTGTGGTCTGCCTTACGGAGGCCTGTGCGGAATATTACAAGGATCGGTTGGGGAAAACGTCGGTCCACTCGATTTATCCGGGCGCGAACATCGGTCGCGTCCCTGCCAGAGAGCCGAAACAGACTAGGCAAACCTCTGGAAAGGTCAATATATTTCATGGCGGCACTCTTGCGGGGGACCGCAACCTGCATGTACTGCTCGAAGCGATTCGCGACGAGGACCTTAGCGAAAAGATCTCCCTTACTCTTGCAGGATATATCGACGAGAAGGTCAGGGAGCAGATATCTTCTCTCCCATTTGTCTACTATCTGGGTATCGTGAGCCGGGATGAAGCCCTGTGTCAGATCACTAACAGCAACGTCTGCCTTGTAGTGCAAAACCGGAGCTCCATCTCTCGTTACACGATTCCATCGAAATTTTATGAGTACATATCGCTGTCGTCGCCCGTCCTGTTCCTCGGTTACGACAACAATGAAGTGCGAAAAAACAGTTCGGCTTACAATTTCTATTACTGCGATCAGAGGGATCTATCAGAGGTGTCCGCGTGCCTTCGGCAGGTAGTCTCCGATCATCATAGTGAGAGCATAAAACAACCCGTAAACATAGACATCGCTCAGGCTACCAATCAATTTGTTGAACTTTGCAGAAAGGTATCCAGATTAAATGCAGGGTCCCTTTCCCCTTAGGGAGCCACCCATGTTCTCTTTGATTGGGGTCCATCCTCTAGTGGAACTTGGAGGAGAGTCACTTATTCAGTGAGATAGAATCTAGTGCACCGTTTCACCTAATCCTTCCCATGCATCCCAACAGTATTATCGAGTGGTGCTCTATAAAATAGCATGGATAAAATTTACCTTGTTGATCTGACCGAATCTGAGCGCTCTCACCTCATCGCTCTCGTTAAGCGAGGGGCAACTCCAGCTTATCGTATCCGCAATGCCCAGATCCTCCTGAACGCTGACATCAATGCTGAAGATGGCGATCCTCCAAAAACCGATGCGGCGATCGCGTCGTATCTTCATTGTCACTCTAAGACCGTCTCAAACGTCCGAAAACGGTTTGTCGAGCAGGGATTGGAAAGTGCTCTGGGGCGCAAACCGCGCGACACTCCGCCAACCCCGCCGATCCTCGACGGTGAGAAGGAGGCCCGGCTCATCGCGCTTGCCTGTAGCACCCCACCGGAGGGGCGAGCACGCTGGACCTTACAGTTACTTGCCGATGCCCTCGTTGAACTCAAGATTGTTGAGAGTATCTCAGACAGTACCGTTTGCCGGGTCTTAAAAAAACGAACTTAAACCTCATTTGTGTCAATCGTGGGTCATCCCACCCGAAGAGAACGGAGAGTTTGTCGCCCGAATGGAGGATCTCATCGACCTCTATCAGCGCCCCTACGACCCGCAGGTGCCCGTGATCTGTATGGATGAACAACCGCTCCAACTCATCAAGGAAGTTCGGACACCGCTGTCGATGGCGCCGAACCACCCGGTACGCTCCGATTACGAGTATCAGCGGAATGGAACCGCCAACATCTTCCTGTTCACAGAACCTCTCAAGGGCTGGCGGCGGGTGAGTATCCGGGAAAGGAAGACCAGACGCGATTGGGCGACCGAGATCCGAACCCTCCTCGCCGAGGACTATCCCGAGGCAGAACGCGTGATTCTGGTCTGTGACAACCTCAACACCCATATCCACGGGGCGCTCTATGAAGCCTTCCCACCGGAGGAGGCAGCAGCACTCCGGAAGCGCCTAGAGATCCATCCTACGCCAAAACACGGAAGCTGGCTCAACATCGCTGAGATCGAACTCAGTGCACTCACGCGACAATGCCTGAA
>NZ_DANC01000004.1:0-2146 GCF_002499755.1 Methanoculleus sp. UBA291
GTTTAGACCGTCGTGAGACAGGTCGGTTACTATCTATCTGGAGTGTCGGGAGTCTGAGGGTAAGATGGAAATAGTACGAGAGGAACTTTCCGTCGTCGCCTCTGGTCGATCGGTTGTCCGACAGGGCAATGCCGAGCAGCTACGCGATAAGGGGTAAAAGCTGAAAGCATCTAAGCTTGAAACCTGACCTAAAAAGAGACTCCGTTGAGGACATGGGTAAAAGACCCGTTTGATAGGCCTGGGATGTAAGCATGAAGGCAACGACATGTTCAGTCCGCAGGTACTAACGTCCGATGCCTTCCGCTGAACTCAGACGAAATCCGGAGTACGCACCTGAGCCTCTCGTGCTCAGTCCCGTTGAGGGTGTAACCCTTAAATAGGATGAGGACGTAGGAAAGGAGGCAACACAGCTTGCCAAGGTGGCGGAGCGGCCACGCGGTTGACTGCAGATCAACTACACCCCGGTTCAAGTCCGGGCCTTGGCTTCCATTCGGGCGCGTAGCGGCCGATGGGGAAGAAAACCCGTCAGGGTTTTCGACTCGATTGACGCATCATACCTGGATGTAACTGGTAATAGCGGCCATAGCAGAGGGGAAACACCTGGACCCATTCCGAACCCAGAAGTTAAGCCCTCTCACGTACTCTGTGGTACTGAGGTGCGCGAGCCCTCGGGAAGCATGGTTCGCTGCTATTACCTTCCTTTTACAGTAAAGTGCTGTTTTTCTTACTGTTATTACTGTTATGCGACGAGCGTTCATTCTTCTGCATGTTTCTTTTCGGTAACGCACGTTTTTGTGATTCATCCATCGTTTAAGGTTTTAAAGGCTGCCGGAGGAGTTCGCTCCTTCCCGGCAGCCCGCCGGGGAGCCGGTTCCACGAAGAATGGCAGTGGTATGAGGCAAGAACGGGAGGTCGTCCAGCCTGTTCTCCAACATGGCAGCGCCCGGGGCATCCGGGTTTGACAATCGTCCGGTGCGTTTCCTTTCCTTTCCACGGGTACCCCGGGTTTTAATGAAGAATGGCTTTTTCAGGGCTTGATTGCGACCTGCATCGGCATGTCGTCGACGTTTGGGAGGAATCTTCTGGTGTTCCTGTTTATCCTCCAGTTGATCCATGATGCACCGCTATTTGCGATGGCACCATACTGATCATATAAATCATAAGTATTTAACTTTATCTATCTGTTAATACATTCTGTTTACATCGTTCGACTTGAGTGAGGCCGGGTCACGATCGGTTTTCTTTTATGTCCTGCACCCCGGGTGGGAAGTGCTTTGCTCCGATGCCCGCCGGTCGCCCAGGGTTGGTTCGGTACGCTTCCGGATACGGCAGGCGCGCAAAGCCGCCCGGAGTCGGGCCCCCGCGCCGGGATCGCACAAGGGTCCGGCTCCTCCTTCATCGATTGTTCCGGGCTTTACTCGGCCGTGGCAACCGGTATTGCGCTTCGTTTCTCCTCCTCATACCTGCTGCCGAGGCTTGAGAGTTCGTTGCTGTCCATCTTCTGCTGCATCTGCGGGAAGATCCGCTCTTCCTCCTCATTGATGTGGTGCTTCACATTCTCCTGGATCACTATCAGTTTTGCCACCCAGTTCGCTTCCTCTGATATAGCCGCCCTATCGAGCTGGTTTAGTAGCATCTTGACCGCATTGTGCTCCTCGATTGCTTCAAGCGTCGTATCCCGCATATCTGCCTCTTTTTCGAGTCTCGGATAGAGGGCTTTCTCTTCTCCGACGAGGTGGGGTACGAGGTTCTGTTTCAAGGCGTCATACTTTCTCCCCCGGTCGCTCACGCCCTTGCTTGAGAGTTCTGAGAGTTGCGAGAGTACCATCCGGTGTTCCTGTTTCAGGGTGTCAATAATATTCTGCGCCATTCGATCGCTTCCTCCTTCCTGCACGGAGGACCTGCATGGACAGGTTTGGTATATATGGGTTATGTCGGATTCCAGGTTCCAGGCAGTAACTCTCGTTTTCCGGACTCCGCCTTGAAGAGCCGGAGGAGATCACCCGGCGGTCGCAGGTTGGAGCCCGGTCCCGACGCGTGAGAAGAAGAGCGTTGTCCCTCTTCCCGAAGTTACGGTGAGGTGATCCCGAAATACCTCAGCCGGGAGGGGGACACCTTTCGAAGATCCCTCACTCGAAACTCTTCG
>NZ_DANC01000004.1:2358-26266 GCF_002499755.1 Methanoculleus sp. UBA291
GGAGCCGTATCAGAGGTTTGACGCCAGAGATCATTCAATTTTTCGCGGGGAGGCGACAGAATGCTCTGAACTATAGGAATCGTCAGCCGCTGGAAACTTTTAGGATGACTTCGGTATCATCTTGACCCGCTCCTTCCGTGGCGGAGTCACGAGGTCCTGCAAATTCGTTCAGTAAAGGCCCGATGAACGTTGCTTGATAAGCCATAAATGGGACAGGCGCATACGATTATCACATGGTGGAAGAGGCATCGGACGCCTTGAGTCCCGGTACGCACCTCCGACGCGAGCTCGGGTTGCCGGCAGTCACTCTCTCGGGCGTAGGGATCATCCTTGGAGCCGGGATCTATGCCCTGCTCGGGGAGGCGGCCGGCATGGCCGGCAACGCCGTCTGGCTGACGTTCGCTATCGCCGCTGCCATCGCTGCTTTCAGTGCCCTGAGTTATGCCGAGCTTTCATCGATGTATCCCCGCGCAAGTGCTGAATTCGAGTATGTCTCGCATGCCTTCGGGAGAAAGCTTGCGTTTGTCGTCGGGTGGCTGATCATCCTCTCCGGCATCCTGGGTGCCGCAACCGTATCGCTCGGGTTTGCCGGCTACTTCTCGGACCTCGTCGGCTTGCCTCTCCTCCTCTCCGCGATCCTGATCATCCTCATCCTTGCCGGGATACTCTTCTCCGGCATCAAGGAGACCGCCCGGGTCGCCATCATCCTGACGCTCATTGAGGTTGGGGGTATCGTCATGGTCATCCTGATCGGCCTCCCGCACCTCGGAGAGGTGAACTATCTTGAGATGCCTCAGGGGATCCCCGGTCTCCTGCGGGCGTCGGCACTTGTCTTCTTTGCCTATATGGGATTTGAGGAGATGGTAAAACTCTCGGAGGAGACCAAAAATCCGGAGCGGACTATCCCCATTGCCCTGATCATCGCGCTTGGCATCTCCGTTCTCCTTTATATCCTGGTCTCGCTCGCCGCCGTCTCGGTCGTCGGCTGGGAGCAACTCGCCGCCTCCCGGGCACCATTCGCCGACGTTGCATCCATCTCTCTCGGTCCCGTCGCGTTCACCGTTATCTCCGTTATCGCTCTCTTTGCCACCGCGAATACCGCTCTCCTGATGATGATGGCATCGTCCCGGATCATCTACGGCATGGCCTCCGAGTTCTCGCTTCCTGCGGTCTTCGCCCGGGTGCATTCCCTGACCCGGACCCCGTGGACGGCCATCATTGCCGTTGCCCTCGCCACCATGGTCTTCCTCTTTGCCGGCGAGATTGACTTTGTCGCGAACGTCGCCAACTTCACGCTCTTTGTGACGTTCGTCGTCATCAACGCATCCGTGATCCTGCTCCGCTACCGTGCGCCGGATGTTGAGCGGCCGTTCCGGATACCGGGAGCCATCGGGTTCTTGCCGATCATCCCGGTTGTCGGGATCATCGCATGTCTCTTCCTCCTCACCCAGCTGGATCGCCTAGTACTGCTGGTCGGCGGGACCCTGATCGTTCTCGGTATCGGGATTGCACTGGCAGGGGAGCGGCGGTTCCGTGGCGCGGCGGCACGATAGCCCAATATATTATATAGAAGTGCTATACTCCGATAGAGTTCCTTTCGAGAATCTCTATACTCCTCGTCTCCTACCGGGTATACATGACAGGCCAACCGTCTGTACGGCGCAGCGGTGCGCTCCTGGTGGTTCTTGCGCTCCTTGCTGTCTCTGTAACGCTTATTGCCGGCTGTACGGCAGGTACCGAAAACGAAACGCCGGGAGGGGACGAGATTTCCGGAACTCTCTCGGTCACCGGCTCGACGACCGTTCTCCCGATTGCTCAACGGGCCGCCGAGACATTCATGGCCGACCACTCCGGTGCTGATATCCAGGTCAGCGGCGGTGGGTCCAGTGTCGGCATCCAGGCTGTCGGTGAAGGCACCGCAGGCATCGGCATGGCTTCCCGGGACCTGAAAGATGCTGAGAAGGAGAAATACCCGGACCTTGTCAAGCACACCGTTGCCATCGATGGTATTGCAGTCATCGTCAATCCGGGGAACGCCGTTAACAACCTGACCCTCGATCAGATCCGGGGCATCTACAACGGCACCTACACGAACTGGAACCAGGTCGGCGGATCGAACCAGCAGATCGTCGTCGTCGGCCGTGACAGCGCTTCTGGAACCCGGGAATACTTCCAGGAGTTCGTGATGCAGAAGGAAGACTTCGTCAGCGGTCAGCTCGAGAAGAACTCGAACGGTGCCGTGACGCAGACCATCGCCCAGACCCCGGGTGCCATCGGCTACGTCGGGCTCGGTTACCTCGATAACACCGTGAAAGGCATTTCCGTCGGGACAGAGGGGGCCGCAGTTGCACCCACGATCGAGACCGTGAAGGCCGGGACATACCCGATATCGCGCGAAGTCTTCATGTTCACGAAGGGCGAGGCAACCGATCTTGCAAAGGGGTATATCGACTTCATCCTCAGCCCTGACGGTCAGGCGATCGTCGAAGAAGAGGGCTTTGTCCGGATCGACTGAGCCTCTCTTAAAACCCTCTTTTCTCAGGCGACGCTTTAGGATCAATATTCCCGGGTCATTTCAATGGGCGGGATACGGCCCCGGCTACTGAGATCAATAAATTCGGGCGGCGGTGAAGTAACTGCAAACTCAAGAGTTGCCTCCGATGAGGGAGGGGTTTTCGTCACCGCCGTGGGACATACCCTTCGGGCTGGTGGCCGCCTAACTCCCTCTCTACTCACCGGCCCGATAACGCTCGATCGGCCCGACCGCTTCCAGTCTTCCATCGTTCAGGACGGAGACGGCACCGTGGCCGCAGGCGACCAGGCACCGGCGCCCATACGGGGCGAATATTTCATTTTGCTTTTGAATCAACTCAAGCAACGCCTTGCGTTCCCGGCGTGCACACTCGCTGTCGACGTTAACCGACGTCACCAGAAAATCAGCGAGCGAATTGTAGCGTTTCCGGTCCTCATCGAGACTCCCAAAGTTGATCAATGTATCGGCGGTGAAGATGATCCCGTGATCGGGGCAGAAGAGATAGATCTGACCGTGCATATGTCCGCCCAGTGACTCAAGGACCTCGAACTCAAGGTCATGGACCGTGAATCGGGCAAGGATGGGAAAGATCGACCGCATGCCGATCGGCTCCTCCGGGAAGAGTTCGGGGTTCTCCGGCGGAGCGAAGTGCGAGAAGAGGTTGATGACGGTCGTGTAGACCTCTTCGAGGATCGAGGTCTCGTTGCGCGAGCCGTAGGCCCGGTTCGCCCGGCGGATGATCTCCAGGGACCCGGTGTGCGTATACGCCGTTGCGTCAAAGAGCCCCCCCGCCCCGCAGTGGTCTGCGTCGGCATGAGTGATGTAGACCCGTTTGATCTTCTTGATGTCCCCCAGGCCGTAATGCCGGAACATCCGCACGGCGTCCTCGTGGTAGATCCCGTATCCGGTGTCTACCATGACGGTCTCGTCCGGGGCCCGGAGCAGGAAGATGTTCCCGCCGCCCGGCATCTGAAAGCAGAAGACCTCGACGTTGTCGCTGACCGGGATACGCTGAACGTCCGCGTAAAACTGGTCTCCGGTAGTGTTTTTAAGCGTTCTTCCCGTAAGCAGGATGCTCTCAAAGACCTCTCGCGGGTCCTGCCCGCGGCTGTTGAGTTCCTGGACGATGTGGTTGACATCCTGCAGGAAGGAGAGCAGGAACCCGTCCTCGGCCGTACCGATCAGCCCCCGCACTGCCTGGGTGAACCTGACGTAGAAGACGGTGTCGTCGAGTCTCTCGCCGGTCGTGTCGTACTCGAGGATCTCGAGGCGGTACCGTGACTTCAATCGGTCGAGCAGGTTCTCCACGATCACGGTCTCTTCGACGTTTAAACTGATGGTGACACGCCCTGAGTCGCATCTTCGGTGCTCCTGCTCCGGTTCTACGAACCCTCCCAGGTCGCACCGCCGGTCGTCAAAGTCGATATAGGCGATGTTCGCCCCCGCCCCGGTGATGTAGGTGAGGAGGTCGAAGAGCGACCCGGGCTCGTGGGGGAGGTATACGGAGAACTTGAGGAACCCGAGCATAGGGAGCGTTTCCTGGAGGTAGCCGATCGCGTGGAGATCTTCCTTCATCCGGCAGTAGGTCTCCGGTGTGGCGGTCACCTCGAAGAAGACCGTGGCGGGGTCGATCCTGCGGTCGTACTGGATGCGGACGATGTTGCCCGCGTAAGATTTGACAATCTCGGCTGCGCGGTGCAGCGCTCCCGGTTTGTCCGGCATTCTGGCGATGAAGGAGTATTTGTTCACCCGATTCACCTAATTTGATTTCGTACACGTGAGCTGTCGCCCTATATGCGCTTTTTTGGTCGGGTCACGGCCCGGTGACCTTCGAGCGCACCTCCCGCGCCCAGGCACGAACGGCGTCCCGGTCCCGGAAGTCTCCCGTCTTTGCCCGGGAAAGTTTGATGATGGTGCGGTCCGGGAAGGAGAGGCTCCCGTCCTCCAGTCTCCCCGGAAAGAGCCCGATGTCCACCGGGTTTAAGAGCATCCTGACCTGGTCCATTGATGCTTCAGCCTTCCGGAGGGTGTCGGGGTCCCCGTCTGCAATCGTCAGCCCCACCGCAAAGTAAGCGACCGGTATGGTGCGCAGGCGCTTCTGGTGCTGTTCAATGAAGACCTGCGGCTCCGGGAGCCATTTTCCCATGTATATCGGACTCCCGATGATGACCGCCCGGTACGGGGAGAGGTCACGGACTTCGTCGACCGGCCTGACATCAACCGCTTCGCCGGCCTTCCGGAGTTCGTCGCCGATCGCCTCCGCTACCTCTGCGGTCGAGCCGTAGCGGGTGGCATAGGCAACAAGAAATCTATCCGCCATGATACAGTTATCTCTCGTTCAACCGGTCTTATTCGTTGCGGGAGGTACGGGTTAGGTTCTTATGGATTGATCCCCATTTAAGGTCCGATGACGACGAGAGAAGAGGGTGCCGGAACATGGTATCACAGAGGGCAGGCTTTCTGCAACTCCGGGAACTACAACAAGGCGGTCGTCTGCTACGATAAAGCCCTTGAACTTTCCCCCGACGACCCGGTTCTCTGGAGGCGGAAAGGCTTCGCTCTCATTAAGTCCTGCAACTACGCTTCGGCGGCAGCCTGTTTTGACCGGGCGCTTGAGATCGACCCGGAGAATGCGGGCGCCTGGCAGAGGAAAGGATACGTTCTCGCTCAACTCGGCGATCACAGCGGCGCCGTCGCCTGCTACGACGAAGCGCTCAGGCTGGACCCGCACCATGTCCTCGCCTGGCAAAGTCGGGGCTGGGTGCTTGAAGCCATGTGCAGGTACGATGAAGCGGCAGCCTGCTACGAGGCGGTCCTTGAGATCGACCCGGATCGCAGGTCTGCAGCCTGGCACCGAGAGCGTATGCGCGAGAGGGGGAACCTCACGGCGCTTGCATCCGAGATCCGGGAGGCGGAGCGGCTCGTCGAGGTCCCGGCCTGCGTCCGGGACGTGGTGACCGAACAGGACTTTGATAACGTCGATCTGGCCCGGGCGGTGCTTCGGGAACTCGCCCGGAGGGGGAAGAGGCCGGTTGCTCCCCGTCCGTGAATTTCCGGAGTCTATCCCGCCGGCGCGGGCGTGATCGGGTACGGTTCCCGGCCTCCGCCGTCCGTCTCGATTGCCGCCGGGATTCTTCCCGGTCGTGTTCGAGACGTTTGAGGACCTCGTTAATCCGGAGTATCTGTTCATGGATCTTCCCGGCGATTACTCTCTCTTCCATAAGGTCTGTTTCGGCCTGGATCACCTGCAGGGGGTCGCGGATGCGACCGATGAAGACCGCGAACGTATCTCTGGCAGACTTTATCGGGACTTCGACGGCGAAATGCACGGGATGTCGTCGATCTAACGATGCCGGACGTAACATGTGCGGGTCGGAGAGCCCGGAGGGGGATCGATCGCGTCTCCGGCCGGGATCACGGATCTTTAATTCCTTTTTTGTCCTCTTCCAAAGACCGGTGTTTTTCTTCATCGAATCGCCGCGTGTTCCCGGACATCCTCCTCTATCGTGGCTCCGAAGAGGCATCGCCTTCCCTGCCGTCGGGCATTTTGCCATCTGCTCCCCCCTCTGGAATTCCTAACGCTTCGATGAGCGCCTCCTCGGAGACCCCGAGTTTTGCTGCCGCAACAGCAAAGGTGGTCTGTCCCTCGCCCGGTTCACCAAGTGCTGTCCGGAGTTCCTCTTCGGTGACTCCGAGTGCGGCAGCAGCGGATGTCAGGTTCATCTGAGGCTGTCCGCGCTGTTCTGGAAACGTTCCGTTCGGCTGGAACGAGGTGTTCATCTGCGGTGCTCCCGTGCCTTCCGGTTGGACTCCTGGAGGTTGCGCTCCGTCGTCCGTACTCGTACACCCGCATACGGTTACAAGAGCGACGAGAGCGGCGATTGCAAATATACCTGCCATCGGTAGTTTCATCGTCCCTCCCCCTCACCGCTCCCTGCGCCCTCTTCCCGGATGGCCGGGGGGGTCACAGCCGATGCCCGGTCCGGCTGAGGTTCCTGCTCTGCAGGGAATGTCCCGTCCGGTCGACACGCATCATTCGTCTGCGGTGTTTCCGTCCCTTCCGGTGGCAGCCCTGCAGGCTGCTGTTCTTCGCTCGCGTTCTTAAACCCGCACGCGGCTGCAAGGGCGTGAACGGTGCGAGTGATGATTTCGAAAATGTTTGTCGGTTCTTTCGTAGTCATACTCTGATCTCCATTTACAATGATTTTTTCTCTGGTCCTTACGCTATTCGGCCCGTAACGCCTCGATCGGGTCGAGATTCGATGCCCGCCACGCAGGGTAGACGCCTGTCGCGATGCATATCGCGGCGCCGATGGCCATGGCCATCGGGACGTAGACGATACTCCCCGGTGCGAAGAAGTAGTCGGCGGTGCCGACCATGCCGAGCACGACGATGTAGCCGATGATGATGCTTGCAACGGCACCGATGACCGCCCCGACGAGCCCGAGGATTCCCGCCTCGTAAACGAACATCCGCAGGATTTCGGCTCGCTGCGTCCCGATGGAGCGGAGAATTCCGATCTCACGCACCCGTTCGTTCACCGACATCATCATCACGTTGAAGATCGAGACCGCGGCAACGAGGAGCGAGATCCCCGCAATCGCCATCACGAATGTCGTCATCGTGGAGACCGTCGAGGTGATGCTCTCCATCATGCGGCTGCTGTCCTGGACGGTGACGGTATCCTCTTTCCTGTTGAGCTCGTCTTCGATCGCCGTCTTGACCGTGTCGATATTGGTCAGATCGTTCACGACGACATTGATCTGATCGTACTCGCCCTCGCCGCCGTACATCCCGACGAAGAGTTTATCGCTGCCGATGATTGCCATGTCCGTGTTGAGGTCCATGGACATTCCACGCTCCTCGAGGATACCGACGACCCGGACGGTTGTTGTGGCCCCTTCGTCGGGGTCGCCGATGTCGATCTTGCTCCCTACCTTGAGGTCGAGCCGTTCGGCGAGCGTCGGCCCGACCACCACCGAGGTCGTGCTCTTGGGGTACTCTCCCGTCTCGACGGTGAGAATCTCACGCATGACCTCCGGGTCGAGGCCGTAGATCGTCGCCCGCCCGGTATCCGACCCGACCTCGATCTCGTCGGACTCGGATCTGATGGTGTACGCGGTACCGTACTTCGCGACGATGCGCTGGATATCCCGGAACTCGTCCTCGGTGATCGCGTCTTCGTCGTCGGAATTTCCACCGCCGGGTCCTCCCATCATACCGCCTCCACCTCCGCCTCCGCGGTATGCGGTAACGGTGAGTTTGTTTGCCATATCGGAGAGTTCTTCCGTGACCGAGAGCGTCATGTTTACCCCCATCATCCCGATCGAGGCGATGGCGACGACACCGATCACGATGCCGAGGGCGGCGAGGACCGATCGGAGGAAATGAAGCCGGACGCTTCTTGCCGAGAGCGCAAAGATGATATCCTTTCTGATCATGCCACTCTCCCGTCCCGTATCGTGATCGTCCGGTCCGCGTATGTGGCGGTCTCCGGGTTATGGGTCACCATGACGAGCGTCCGGCCCCGGTTATGGAGGTCTGCAAGGATCTCCATGATCTGGAGGCTCGTCTGCGAGTCCAGGTTTCCGGTCGGTTCGTCGCAGAGGAGGATCGCCGGGTCGTTGACGAGCGCTCTTGCGATGGCGATCCGCTGCTGCTGGCCCCCCGACAGTTCGCTGGGCTTATGGGTCGAGAGGGATTCGTCGATCCCTACGAGGGAGAGGAGATCTCTCACCCGTCCGGTATCGTCGTTTTTGCGGTGTTTCATGATGTAGGGGTACTCGACGTTCTCGTAGGCGGAGAGAAGGGGAATGAGGTTGAACTTCTGGAAGATGTAGCCGATGGAAGAGAGCCGGAGGCTGGTCAATTCCCGGTCGTCCATCTCCCGTGTGTTCTTTCCGGAGAGGAGGAGGTTGCCCGACGTTGGACGGTCCAGGCACCCGATCTGGTTGAGAAGGGTCGATTTGCCCGACCCCGACGGCCCCATGATGGCCACGAACTCCCCCTCGTCGATGGTGAGGGATATCCCCTTCAGTGCCGTGACGTCGCCTGCCGGGAGAGGGTAGATCTTCGTGACGTTATCGAGTTCGATAACCGGACTGCTCATGGATCTTCATCCCCGGATGTTACTTCCGGACCCGCGTAAGGATCTTTCCGAGGTAACCCTTCCGCCATGCGACGGCGACAGCCACGCACCCGATGAGCGCGAGGAGGATCTCGACGACCGGGATCTGCGCAAATCCGCCGCCGAACGATCCGAACATGCCCATCCCTCCTCTTCCGTTGCCCGGGCCGCCGCCGGGTCCGGCCGGGATCTCACCGCCCGCGCCCGTCTGCGATGCCCGTTCTGCGGAGGAGACGGTCACGGTCTCGGTGAAGATGTTGCCGTCTTCATCCCGGTACTGAACGACGAGCGGGATGGAGGATGCGTCCTGTGCATTGCACGTGACTTCGAAACTTGAGAAATCGTCCGGCTCCAGGCCGCCGACCACATAGACCGGGTAGGGATCGGTCGGGATCGCCGGGTCCTCGACGGTGACCTTGACTGAATATGCGTCTTTCAGTCCGGCGTTGGTCACGTCTCCGGTTAACGTGACCGTGCCGCCGCTTTGGACGACCTCAATGTTGTTGACCACGATATCCGGTTCGACCGTTCTCTGGCCTATTTCTACGGGTATGGTCAGGGTGGCGTGATGCTCGTTGATCCCGTTCCGGTAGGAGACGTCGAAGGTGAGTTCGGTAGACTGCGACGCTGTAATCTCGAACGAAGCGTTCTTTTCCTCATCCGGCGCCAGAGCCCCGAGGAAGACGGCTGTCTTGGGGGTCCTGACGCCTTCGCCGGTCGCAGTGACGGTTACGCCGTTCACGCTGCCTTCGCGGGGGTTTCCGACGGACAGGACCACGGTGTCTTTGCTGTTTGCCGGATAGGTCTCCGGAGCGTCGATGACGGAGACCCGGAGATCTGTGCTCTCGACCGTCACCGGAATAGAGTAGCGGACGCTCCCGCTGTTCTGGAGGTCCAGATAGAAGACCGGGTAGTAGATGCCGTCCGCAGTATCGGCTCTCACGGTGAACGTGAACGACATGGTGTTCCCGGGACCGATGACGCCCACTGCATCGTAGGTCTTGTCGTTGACGACCGAGATCCCATAGGGTAGCAGTTCAGCCCTGTTGACGGCAACGCCTGTCTCTCCTGTGTTTTTGACTTCAACCGTCACCGTGCCCGTATCCCCGCGCATGAGCGTGTCGGGACTGACGGTGACCCCGGTGACTGCGATCTGTGCTTCCGCCGACGTTGTCTCGGCCGCCGCAGCGGCGCCCACGAGCGCCGACAGAAGGAGGAGGAGAATGCATAGGTTTCGCCTCATTATCTCTGTCTCCGGCGCGTTGTGGTATCTGCATGAATCTCACGGCATAGATGCTGTTCCGGCATTGTTCCGGTGGTTTTCATGTTTTCACTCTCTTGGTTAACTGCTTCGTTGTCGTGCCCGGGTATCTGCGGGGCTTTCGACAATGTAATGTACATTTTACATATTGTTATTTATTGGTTACTAATTGGAGAAAATCGAGACATAATGGATCGTAAACTCGACATTCTCGCAAAAACGTTCGGGTTTCATCTCTCTTGGGATGCAAGAACTGTTGGAGGTGATCCCGCACGGGAGGTGGCGGAGCGTGAAATGCGCTGTACCCCAGGATGCGGCACAGCGGTGATCCCGTGCGGGGCGGCGGAGTTATACCGTCACGTTCGGTATAGTGTACATTTTGTTATTAAAACGTTACTGTCTCCCGGGTTTTTCCATGGGTCGGAGTCTGTCTCGACGAGGTCGTCCCAAAACACCTCAGCCGGGAGGGGGAAACCCAATCGCACCTAGCGGTGCTCATGCACCCGCCGTTCCGCCGGGCGCACCTCCCGATCCCTCACTCGAAGACCTCCGGTCTTCTCAAACTCCTGCCGTACCGGCAGTCGTTCCCCGCGTGGCGATACCCGGAGGGAAGCCGTGTCAGCAATTTGACACCAAAAATTGCTCAATTCCTCCCGAGGATGTGTCAAAATACTCTGAACGATATGAATCTTCAGCGCTAGATACTTTTGGGGTGACTTCGACACTTCCCGGTGAGACATGAGCAGACGCCGGGAATCTGGAGGGATCGTTTCGACGGATCAGGTTCTCCCTGCCGCATCGCTGTAGATGAAGATATCCTCGATGGCGACGCCGAAGAACCGGGCGATCTTGAAGGCGAGCTCGAGCGACGGATCGTACTTCCCTTTCTCGATGGCGAGGATGGTCTGTCGGGTGACGCCGAGTTCGTTTGCGAGCCCTTCCTGGGTGAGGTCGTGCATCGCCCGGTAGACCTTAATCCTGTTCTTCATCGGTATCCCAGTCTCCGTACTTGCGCGCGTAGTATTCCCTGAATCCGACATACAGGAAGATCATCAGGCAGAGCAGCGCCATCTGGAGGGTAGCAAAATTGCCGATGACCGGGAACTCGAACATGTCGGGAGGGGCCGTGCCGGGAGAGCCCGGCGGGTGGGGAGGACGCAGTCCGAGCGGCCTCGAAAACGCAACGACCGCGCTTCCGAGGTTGACCGCAAAGAAGATCACCCAGAAGATTTCCAGGGTCCGGAGCGCTGCTTTCTCTGTGATCAGCGCCGTCCGTTCGTCCTCGATCCTCTCTTCGACCGTCCTCCGCGCTCCGTAGATCAGGAGGACGCCGAGGACGAACGCAACCTGGATCAGGAGCGGCTGCTCACTCTCCACCGAGAGCCAGAAGATGGCAACCTCGGCGAGCGCAACGATGCCGGTCAGAAGGTAGAACGAGTTTTGTTTCATAGACAGCCGTTGTCTATGATCTTGTGCATTTCGTTATTAAGGTTTAACTTTCCATCCCCGATCTCTCGACCATGGACTTCTCGCTCCCCCCTCTTCATCCTACAGGTTAAATGGGCGCACTCCCTTATCCTATAACCAGGAAACTCCATGATTACCTCGTCTGTACGTCCCGGTTCGATTCTCGAAGAGACCCTTGAAGAGATCCAGACAATCCTTGGGAGCGATTTTGACTCCATCACCGTGGAGAGGGTCGTGATCGGGATCTTCTTTACCGGCGTGAAACTCAGCGACGGCTCCGGTGGCCTCTGCTTTACCCCGATAAAAGAGATCCCGGAAGCGGTCTGCTGCCCCAGCTCAGCCCGTGCCATGCCGTATCCGGGCCGGTTCACGGGGCGAAGCGCCGGGGAGTTTCTCCGCGACCTCCCCCGTGCGCCGCCGCTCAAAAAAGCGGTCGGTATTGCAATCTTGAACGCACTTTCCGAATCCTGCTGGAAGCGCCGGCCCGAAAGGGAGTATATCCGGGAGAGCGGGCGGGACGTGCTCGATACCGTGCCGCTGCCTGAAGACGGGTATGTCGTGGTGGTGGGGGCGCTCGTGCCGATCATCCGGCGGCTCAAAGCGCGAGGAAAGCCTTTTGGGATCCTCGAACTCGACCTGCGCACATTGAAGCCCGACGAACTGCCCTATGCCGTCCCTCAGGATAAAGCGGATGCGGAGACCCGCAGGGCCGACATGCTCGTCATCACCGGCACCACCCTCCTCAACAACACGCTCGAGCCCCTGCTTTCCCTCGCCCGGCCCGGTGCTTCCATCGTCGTCGTCGGGCCGACCGCCAGCATGCTCCCGGATGCATTCTTCCGGCGCGGCGTGACGATACTCGGAGGGGATAGCGTCACCAGCCCCGACGACCTGCTCGATATGATCGCAGAGGGCGGTTCCGGGTATCATTTCTTCGGTAAGTCCGCGGAGAAGACGATCGTCCGCCGTTGTCCCGTGATCCGTTAGCAGGGGGGTCCGGCCATCCGATCGCGACTCGATCCGCCGCCTTCCGTCGAGGGGCAGTGAAAAAATGGCTCGCAGTTCTGTGCCGAAGTCCCGAAGTCCCGTTCCGGAAAGGTGAAAAGCGGCGGCCGAACTTTTATCCGGCCACGTCTTTTGTTAGCGTTAGTTAATTAACATTGTGGGTATTATTTAAGATAATTAATTAACTTTGAAAAAGAACCAGTACCTATCCATGGTTGATGCAGTACCGACGAGATCGCCTCTTACAGGACCAGACGGCGCTACATCGGCGGATCAGTTGCACACGGCTGATGCGGTATCAGCCCCGTCCGTGTCGGATCGGGACCTCCCCAACTACCTGCTTCGGTTCGTTCTTCTGGTAATTGCCGTCGCTCTCTGCGTCATCCTCTCTTTTGTCGTCGGCAGATTCTCGATCGGCATCTCCGACGTTATTCTTATTCTCCTCTCGTCGGTCTTTCAATTCGTCATATCGCTGAATATCCCGATTCTCTGCGATATTGTTCAAATTCTCCTCTCGCCGATCGTTCCCGCGACGGAGGCCTGGGACGATGCGATGTACAGCGTTGTCTTCAATATCCGCCTGCCGAGAATTCTTGCGGCACTTCTCGTCGGGGCCGCCCTGTCGACGGCCGGCGCCGCATACCAGGGAATGTTCCAGAACCCTCTTGTCTCTCCCGATATTCTCGGGGCATCCGCCGGTGCCAGTTTCGGCGCAGCTCTTGCCATCTACTTTTATCTCGGGACCGGGGCGATTACGATCTTCGCATTCGCCGGCGGTCTTGTCGCGGTCGGCGCTGCGTATGCGGTCAGCCGCCTGACGAGGGGAAACACCACCCTCAGCATGGTCCTTGCCGGTATCCTTGTCGGCAGTCTCTTCACCGCATCTACCTCCTACATCAAACTCATCGCCGACACCAATGATCAACTACCGGCCATCACCTACTGGCTGATGGGCAGCCTTGCCGGCGCGACCATGGAGGACGTATATTTTGCGGGCGTGGTAATTCTTCTCGGCCTCGTCCCCCTGTTCCTGCTCCGCTGGAGGATGAACGTCCTCACCCTCGGCGAAGACGAGGCAAAGAGCATGGGAATCAACACCGACCTGCTCCGGCTGATCGTGATCATCTGCGCAACGTTCGTTACAGCAGTCGCCGTTTCCATCTCCGGCATCATCGGCTGGGTCGGCCTCGTGATTCCGCACTTCTGCCGGATGCTCCTCGGCTACGACTACCGGAGGGTCATTCCTGCGGCAATCATTATGGGCGGCGGGTTTCTGCTGCTGGTGGATGATTTCGCCCGGACGATTGCGACCACCGAGGTGCCGCTCGGCATTCTCACCGCGTTTGTCGGAGCGCCGATCTTTGCCTATCTCTTGATGATGGGAGGGAGACGATTATGAGCCTGGAAATTTCTCACCTGAGTTTTGCCTACAGCAGACGTACCCGCCTGGTGCTGGATGATGTC
Source organism: Methanoculleus sp. UBA291 (assembly GCF_002499755.1). Taxonomy (NCBI): domain Archaea; kingdom Methanobacteriati; phylum Methanobacteriota; class Methanomicrobia; order Methanomicrobiales; family Methanomicrobiaceae; genus Methanoculleus; species Methanoculleus sp. UBA291. The sequence continues at coordinate 16,217 of NZ_DANC01000004.1, forward strand.
TCGTTCTCGGTGAAGAAGGGGGACCTCCTTGCCGTGCTCGGACCGAACGGTGTCGGGAAGAGCACGATGTTCCGGTGTATTCTCGGATTCTTGCGAAACTATAAGGGGAGCATTCGGCTGAACGGTAAGGACATCAGGACTCTCGACCATAAAGAGATTGCAAAGCATATCGCCTATATTCCTCAGTCAACGTATCCGGTATTCAATTACACGGTGCTTGATGTGATCCTGATGGGGACTACCAATCAGCTGAATCTGCTTTCGGTGCCCGGTCAGAAACAGATCGACGAAGCCTATGCGGCGATGGATAATCTCGGTATTACCCATCTCCGGAATGCGGGATACGGGGAGATCAGCGGCGGGGAGCGGCAGCTTGCTCTGATCGCCCGGGCGCTTGTGCAGAAGGCAAGGATTCTGATCATGGACGAGCCGACGGCAAACCTCGACTACGGCAACCAGTTCCGGGTGATGTGCCGGATATCGGGCCTCGCCCAGGAAGGCTACATCATTATTCTCTCGACCCACAACCCGGACCATGCATTTTTGTACGCGAACCGGACGTTGATGATCTACGGCGGGAAGGTGATCGCCGACGGAACGCCGGAGGATGTTCTGGATGCAAAACTGATCCGGGATGTCTACGGCATGGACGTACATATTGAGGAATGCCAGTGCGGTTCACGCCACCACCGGCTCTGCATTCCCATCATCGGCGCTACCGAGAAATACGGGTAGTCCTTTGTTAATATATTATCATTTACTTATACGACATTATAACATATCGTCTTTAATACTGTCGCACCCTGATCATAGTATATATCATTCCCGTTTCGGGAGGTGCGTGTGTGAAGACAGTTGCGAAAATACTCATGGTCCTCGTTCTCCTCTCCGGCACCGCCGTCGCATTCTGCAGCGCCGCTGCCGAAGAAGAGGATACCCGGACCTTTGTCGACGATGTCGGCCGGGAGATCACCCTGCCGGTTACGATAGACGCGGTTTCGCCGTCCGGCCCTCTGGCCCAGATCGTGCTCTACTCGCTCGATCAGGACCTCTTCGTGAGCGTCTCCAGTGAGTTCACCGGCGCCCAGGCAAAGTACATCGATCCCCGGCTTCTGACGCTTCCTGTCACCGGTCAGTTCTACGGCTCCAAGGCTTCGACCATGAATCCGGAGTCGATCATGGAGCTGAACAAGCAGCTCAACATCGATGTGGTTCTGGATATCGGGGAGGCCAAGCAGACCATGAAGGCGGATCTCGATGATATGCAGGCAAAAACCGGGGTTGTATTTGCATTTGTCACCCAGAACAAACTCGAAGATATTCCCGCTTCGTATGTGAAACTCGGCGAACTTCTCTCCCGCCCGGAACGCGGTCAGGAGCTTTCCGACTATGTCTCCGCGCTTCTTGCCGAGTTTGATTCCGGTATGAAGGAGATCGGCGATGATAAGAAGTCCCTGATCTATGTAACCGCCATCGACGGCAATTCCGTGTCCATGATAGGAGAAGGGTCGTATCATGCCGAGGTTATCGATTATGTCGGCAACAACCTCGCCAAACCTGCGACGACGAGCTCCGGGACGGGCGACGGCTACACGATGGAGGACATCCTTCAGATGAATCCCGACTACATCATCGTGGGGTACGTCGACGGGCACGCCTACTACAACAAGATCATGTCCGACCCGATGTGGCAGTCTCTCTCCGCGGTCAGGAACGGAAACGTCTATGAGGCGCCTTACGGTCCGTACAGCTGGATGGGGGGGCCGCCGTCGATTCAGCGGCTGCTGTCGATGATCTGGCTCGGCAACCTGATGTATCCGGATGTCTTCGACTACAACATCGATGATCGCGTCAAGGAGTTCTACTCGCTGTTCTTCAGATACGATCTGACGGATGCGGAGCTGAACGACCTGATGGTTTATGCAAAGCCCGCGCCGGCATCCGCGCCGACCGGGGCAGCCGCAGCGGCACAGACCTCCGCGGCAACGCAGGCAACCGCGACGACAGAGGCTCCGGCCCCGCTGTTCGGCGTTCTTGCCGGTCTCGCCGCAGCGGCGGCTGTTGCCGGGAGGGGACGCAACCGGTGAGGGATAGCGGCATGGCGGTTGACTACATCTCGCTCTGGAATGAGCAGCAGGAGGCGGCGAACCGCCAGAAACAACTCTGGAACGACGGCAGAAATTTCTGGGAAGACCCGGAGAACATCGGCCGGTTTGTGGACCGGCTGATGAACGGGGACCGGTCGCGCATCGAGGGCCAGATTGCGGCGATGCAGATCCCGGCAGGGTCTACGGTGCTCGACATCGGGGCCGGTCCCGGGACGCTTGCCGTCCCCCTTGCTCTTGCGGGCTGCAGGGTTACGGTCGTGGAGCCGTCCGCCGGGATGCGGGCCGCGATGAAGGATTACCGGGAGATGACCGGCGCCCCGGAGATCCGCGAGATCCCTTCCCGGTGGGAGGATGCGGACCCTCTGGAGGTGGGGGTGCACGATGTCGTCGTCGCTTCGTTCTCCCTTGCGCTGGACGATATCGGCCCTTCCCTTCTGAAGATAGACTCGGCGGCGAAGCGGTCGGTGCATCTGTTCTGGTTTCTGACGCCGCCTGCATGGACCAGAGCGAACTTCTGTCTCTGGCCGAAGCTTCACGGAAGCGAGTTTACTGCCGGACCGACGGCGGATCTCCTCTGGAACTGCCTGTGTCAACTCGGGATTTACCCGGATGTAACGGTCGAGCATGTGGACAAAGGGCAGCGCTACCCGACGGAGGAGGAGATTGTTGCCGACTACTGCCGGCGTCTTTATGCCCGCGACGACCGCCAGCGGGAGATCGTTGCCGCATTCGTGCACGAGAGAGTCGTGCGGACAGAGACAGGGTTCTGTATTCCGGGAGTTTCGAAGACGGCCCATATCCGGTGGGAGAAGTAACTATTCCCCGACCTCTGTTTTAGTAAACATATTTTGAGTGATTTTTCTGGAATAATAAGCAAGTTTGATTAATTTTTGGAACTTTCTCTTAGGTAGTATGTGTTGCGAAAATCCCGGCACGCCAGGTGCCGCAATCGACTACGTCCGCCTGTGGGACGAACAGCATGCCCGTTCTCTTGCACAAAAAGAGAGAATGGGCGAAGGCCGCGGGAAGTTCTGGTCGGATCAGGATGTGGTCGACCGGTTTGTCCGTAAGGTCATCTCGGGAGACCGGTCCCGTATTGAGAATCAGATTGCCGAGATGCGGATCCCGCCGGGTTCGTCGGTTCTGGATATCGGCGCGGGTCCCGGGACCCTTGCGGTCCCTCTTGCACTTATGGGCTGCAGGGTTACGGTTGTAGAGCCGTCGGCTCCTATGGGTGCGGCGATGGACAACTACCGCCGGCTGGTGAATGCTCCTCCGATCCGTGAAATCCGCAGTTGCTGGGAGGATGTCGATCCGGCGGATGCGGGAGTGCACGACGTTGTTGTTGCCTCCCGGTCCCTTGTCATGGGCGACATCCGCGACAGTCTCTTGAAGATGGATGCGGCGGCGGAGCATGCGGTGCACCTGTACTGGTTCCTTTCTCCTCCGTTTGCTTCGGGAGGAAACGCCGAACTCTGGCCGCTACTGCACGGGGAGCCGTACTGCGGCGAAGCGGACGCCGATATTTTATGGAATGCTCTCTGTCAGCTGGGTATTTACGCGAACGTGCATGTTGAGACGCGGGACAGAACCCAGCGCTATGCCGGACTCGAAGAACTGAGAGAGGACTATTACAATCATCTCTCCGTAAAGGAGGACTGGCAGCGAGAGATTGTCGATGCGTTTCTCCTTGAGCGGGCGGTTCCGGACGGTTCCGAGTATGTTGTCCCGGGCCGTTCGCGAACGGCCCATATCTGGTGGGAGAAGTAGGTGATCTGTTCTTCCGTGAACGGGGCCCGGTGCTCGTTCCTCTCTTTTCCGGGAGGGGTGACGGAGCGTCCCCGTCGGACGCGGCGTCGTCCCGGGTGCACCGTTCATCACCCCCGGTCCCGAAACGAGGAGACCTGTCTTACCTTCCGGTGCCTCATCATGGGAAGGCGGAAGAAGGGGCGGTACGAGGCGAGGTCCTCCGGTTTCACGCGGGAGGCACCGGGGCCGGGCGTGCATCCTGGGAGAAACAGCAAGGGGCGGGGCGAGGACGGCACCCCCGCTCGCCCCTTCCCGGGGTATGGCACATCGCCCCGGGGTGGCTCCGTTTGATCCAGGAATTGCAGGTGCCCGGAGATGTTACCTTGGCGAAGAGGTTTTTTGGATCTCATTATCTGTGATGCACCACTGAGAGGTGACATCATACTAGTAGTTTAAGTTAAAGCATTTAACTTTAACTGTTTGTATATTTATTGTGATTTACATGCGGGGCGGGATCGGGTAGATTCGAGAGCCCCGATCCGACCGCTGCATCGCTAGGTGCGGCGGGTGCCCCCCTCTCCCGGCTGCCTCCCTCCGGATAAGGCGCGGTTCGGTTCAGGCCGATCTTTCCTCTACTGCGGCGGGGTCCTGTCGGTTCGAAGAGAAAAAACGATCCGGGGCGTTTTCCCGCGGTGCAGGCATCCGGTTCCGGACCCTCGGGGAGATCCCGGCCGCAGGTACCGGAGCGGAGGCCCGGGATTTTGTCGGGTTCGAGGATATACGACACTATCTCGGACTTTAACCATACGCCTGGCGGACAATACCTCACGATGGATGTGGGGACATTCCGGTTGCACTCCAATGTCAATATAATTTATTTAACTTGATCAATAAGTAAACAAAATAATATTGATTTATATACGTTGGATGCACACCCATGCATATCTCCAGGGCTTCTCTTACCCCGGGGAATACAGAGGTGATTTGATGCAAAACAGAACAACCATGAAACGAAGGGATGATGCGGTTTCACCGGTCATCGGCGTCATGCTGATGCTGGTGGTAACTATCATTATCGCCGCGGTGGTGAGCGGGTTTGCGGGCGGTCTGGTGACCTCGCAGGAACCCGTCCCGTCGGCGAGCTTTGATGTCAGCCTGACGGATGATAGTATCGACCTCACAGTACGGTCGATCTCCGAGGAGGTCTCCTCCAAAGACATCGCGATTGTTCTTTCGAAAACTGGGCAGATGCGAAAACTGGTGCCGGGAACATCAACAGTACCGTTCGGATTTAACATCGTAGAACGGCCTGTAAAGGGCGAGGACGGTACAATCAACGGAACAGGTTTCCACGACAACGAAAACGTTACGATCGCTAGTAATAACTCCAAAATATCAGGAAATTATGCAGCAAATGCAAGCAATTCGATACAGTGGTTTGGAAATTATACCCTGAAAACCGGCTCAAGAATGAGCGCCTCTACTCATGCATTTGTAGATGTTCTTGGGGTACCGCTTCCTGCCGGTTTCAGTAAACTTTCATACACAAAAAGCGAGTTTCTCGATCTAACCGATGACCAGTGGAAGGAAGTATTTGGCGAGACCGTGACTGCAGGTGGGGGAGATAAAAACAATACTGCTGTCCTTTCAATCAAATCGGGGCAGAAGATTACAGATAAGAGTCTTGGTGAGTTCCTAGCAGGAAAAGGGTTTGCAACCGAGAAGAATGGCGTATATGAAGCAGCGCAGCAATTCTGGGTAGAAGCCACTGATACTAAATGGAAGTTCGGACAGACGATCGTGTACAACAGCGACGGCGATGGTAATGGAGGTATCACCGTATCTCCCGGTGACCGCGTCACCGTGACGATTGTCCATACCCCGTCGGGCCAGAGCATGTTTACGAAAACCGTTACGGTGAAGGAGGCATAACGATGAATGCGAGAGAAGAATCACGGGATGCAGCGGTATCGCCGGTCATCGGCATCATGCTGATGCTCGTCGTAACCATCATCATCGCAGCGGTAGTCTCCTCCTTTGCGGGAGGGCTGGGTACGACAAAAGATACCACACCGACGGTCACCTTCAATGCAGACCTGAGTGTGGCGGACGGTCTTACCATAACGTGTCTCGGCGCCACTCCCGGCAAGAACGTGAATTTCGACGTCTGTGTCGGCGACAGCAACTACTACAGAGTTGGAATGGGCAGCACGTCTACATTTACCCCTGGAACAAGTCTTATCTATCCTGCAAAGAAACTTACGCAGGGATTTACCGATGCGTTTGGGGAATTTGACGGGTATGAAGGAACCGGGATGTATGTGCCGAATCCGAGCTTTATCGGAAAGACCTACGCTATCCAGTTGATTGATGGGGATTCCGGCACCACCATCGGGAAGGCATACGCCGTTCTCACGGCATAACTACTCAACTACCAACCCAACCTTTTTTTGGGATGCACGCCCCCGCCTCTCAAGCAGCGACCACGGCATACGTTCGCTGTCCTAGCGTTCCCCTGAGACTGCCAGGGAAGCGCCCTTGTCGGGAGAGAACTGCAGAGCCGTGCAACAGAGGATCACCCTCAGATCAGCCGGAAATACCCTGATAACCGGAACAGGTTGAATTTTCTGGCAACCTCCCATGCCGACCTTCATTTGCGGACCCCCTCACCACCCGCACACATCAAGCAAAATTCATTTACAACTCCGTTTTGTTAATGGAAATTATAAAAATTAATCAAATCGAAAATCCATACCATAGTACCATGTCAACAGAGAAACGACGCTCTTATTTCGCACCGATGTTTCGCAGGATGATGATGATCGCCTTCCTGTACAGCTTCCTCGTCACATCCACCGTGTCCGCAATGGAGTATGTTCTCAACGCCGCCTCCATCGAACAGTTCAAAGGCGGCATCCGCTACGATGGAGAGGACGAACTCATCATCGAGATCGAGGATGACGTCACTATCTCCAGCAACAGCAATGTCGGCATCGAATCTACGGCTCCGGTAACGATCAGAAGTCCGGCGGGCAGAACGCTCACCATCATCGTGGACAGCGATGAAGAGTTCCTCTACGGGATCAAGGCCCCTTCCATCACAATCGAGAGCGGACGCATCGATATAACCGTCCACGGCGAGAACAGCAGCGGCAGAAGCAATGCCTTCGGAATCTGTGCGGAGTCGGGCAACGTCACGATCTCCGGCGGATCGGTATTCACGACCGTCGAGACGCTGCTGGGCTGCTTTACGACATGCACGCCTTCCGATCTCCGGCGGATCGGTATTCACGACCGTCGAGACCGCAAGCCACAAGAACAAAGGGATCTACGCCCTACGCTTCATCAATATCTCCGGCGGTCTCGTAAACACCTCCCAGCGCGGCGGCAACAACACTTTCGGTCTCGACGGAGGCGAAGTGGAGACTGAAAACGCGGACGACGGCGTTATTATATCAGGCGGGCAGGTTGTCGTAAACTCGAGCGGGGGCGCGGCCAGAAACTACGGCATCGACTCCAAGTTCGGGACCGTGAAGATCTCCGGTGACGCCGTCGTTTTCATCCACGAGGACGAGAGCGGCAGAGCGGATAACTTTGCGTACAACGAAAACGTCACGACGATCTCCGGCGGAAACGCGGTGGTGTTCGCATCCGTTGGAGGGCATTACATCCTCCGCGAAGACGCGATCCTCACGCAGAATGCAACGCTGCTCCCCGGCGGGACGTTCGAGATCCCGGCCGGCCGGACACTTGGGCTCTCCGGAGAAGCGTATCTGGCGCAGCCTGAAGGTGCGCCGCTCCTCTTCGGCGAAGGCTACGGTGCGTTCGAGTATGCCGGCTCCGTCTCTGGGGAGGACGGTATGACGGTCTACGCGGGCGAAGAGCCGGTACAGCAGGCTTCGGCTCCGGTGGCCGGACTGCTTGCAGGGTTGGGCGGGGCGGTCCTTCTTAGAAGGAAACAATAACCCTTTTTTTAAACGTATCATGGTGCGGAGCCTTTTCAGGAAAATATGAAACGTTCTGGATCGGATACAGATGATGGATGGGCGGGAAGCGTTTAGGAAGGTAGAGGCGCAGGTCCGGGCACTTACAGGGTATACCGCCGTCCGGAGCATCCCGAAGGGGTTCTCATTTGAACGGAAATATCTCCTCTCCTGCGGTGACAAGAAACGGTACCTGCTCAGGATCGTCTCGCTCCCCGACCCCGGGGCCCTGTCGCATAAGCAGGCGGAGTTCGAGGTCATCCGGCGGCTCCGGAACTACTCCCCCCTCATCCCCAACGCATATGCGTTCGGCACTTCCGACGATGAGAGCCTCTGTTTCATGCTGCTGGATTTCATGGAGGGAACCGATGGGGAGGCTGCACTGGACGGGCTGACAGAGCAGGACCAGTACCGGCTCGGTGTGCAGGCAGGGAGGGAGCTGAAGAGACTGCACGCGATGCTGGCACCGGTGGATCTGCCGGACAGGTCAGAAGCAGTCAGTGTGAAATATGCCCGCAAGGCTGCCGCGTTCGACGCACAGGGCCTCCGTCTTCCGGGGATCGACCGGACGTGCCTCGCCAGGTATATCCGGGAGAACATCTCCTGCATTCACGGCGCCGGCAGGACGTTCCTTCACGGCGATTACCATCCGGCGAACCTGATCGTTCGCGGCGGGCGGCTGACCGGGATCATCGATTTCAATCGATACGACTGGGGCGATCCTGTCCATGACTTTCTAAAGACAGCCTACTTCAGCCGCGCCATCAGCATTCCGTTCTCCGTGGGCCAGATCGACGGGTACCACGAAGGATCGGTCCCCTCCCTGTTCTGGAAGAGGTATGCGGTGTATTGTGCCCTGACGATCATTCCCGATCTCCTCTGGGCGCACGATTATGCCTGTAAAAGTGGTTCGCTGGACGAAATCGGGAGATCCGAGGCGAGAATACGGAGGATCTATGCCGACCACGAGGGCTTTGCGACGGATGTTCCTTGCTGGTACCAAGATTACGAGGGGTGAGGGAGGGAGGCTGGCGGGGTTCGGTCTTTTTGCTCCTGCTTCTTTCCGTGCAACCGCCGGAAGTCCGGGGTGCCGGTGTAGGTGTGCCGACCAGAATGCTACGGTCGTGCGCCGCTTCCATCTTCGCGTGAGGGCCATGTGTGATATCTCTCAACAATCTTCTCGATTTCAGACCTGAAACTCCTGTATTTACACAATAAAACACCGGCAGCTACGAATGATCCCCTGCTGCATGCAGATAGTTCTCCGAGGATGTTCTGCATGTCTCTCCCGACCTGGCGTTTCGCTGGCGATCTCAATGGAGCAGTAAGACAGCGAATGTATGCTGTGGTCGCTGCTTGAGAGGTGGGGGCGTGAGCCCCCCGAAAAAAAATGGTTTGGGTCGATGATCGGGCAGTTATGCCGTGAGAACGGCGTATGCCTTCCCGATGACACCGGAATTCTCGTCAATCAACTGGATGGTAAAGGTCTGCCCGTTAGCATTCGGGTTCAGCACGTAAAATCCGGTCATCTCATAACTATCGAACTCTCCATACGCATCGGTAAATCCCTTTTTAAGTTCGTCTGCAGGAATGTTGATACTTATCCCGGGACTAAAGGTAGACGTGCTGCCCGTTCCAACTTTATAGTAGTTGCTGTCGCCGACACAAACGTCGAAATTCACGCTCTTGCCGGGAGAGGCGCCGAGGCACGTTATGGTAAGACCGTCCGCTCTGCTCAGGTCAGCTTTGAAGGTGACCGTCGGCGTAGCCTCTTTTGTCGTACCCAGCCCTCCCGCAAAGGAGGAGACCACCGCTGCGATGATGAGGGTTACGACAAGCATCAGCATGACGCCGATGACCGGCGATACCGCTGCATCCCGTGATTCTTCTCTTGTACTCATCATTATGCCTCCTTTACCGTAACGGTCTTCGTAAACACGGTCTGGCCCGACGGGGTATGGACAATCGTCACGGTGACACGGTCTCCAGGAGATAATTTGGTGATACCTCCATTACCATCGCCGTACACGCTCGGCTGTCCCATACGCCAGTTAGTATCAGTGGTTTGTACATAGATGGAGCTCGTAAGGGTAGCCCCAGCCTCCTCGCTAGTTGCAAGTCCCTTGCCATATAAATGCGCAGCAAGATCGGCCTTCTCAATCGTCATACCACTATTTAGTTTAAGGACAGTATGGTCTGAACCCAGATCA
>NZ_DANC01000004.1:26472-26977 GCF_002499755.1 Methanoculleus sp. UBA291
GATCTCGCTCTTTGTGAATGAAGATTTAGTGAAACCTTCCGGTTTGATGCCGCTGTAAGTATCCATAAATGCATCGACGGAGGCGCTCATCCTTGAACCGGTTTTCAGGGTATAGTTTCCAAACCACTGTACTGAATTTGTCGCATTTGCTGCTTGTGTCGCTGAAACCTTGTCGGGGTTTGCAAGAGCATAAGTGACGTTATCTTGATTCTTGAAGCCTGTTCCTCCGATTGTTTTGCCGTCATCGTCCTTTACAGGCTGTTCTACGACGTTAAACCCGAATGGTACTGTATGATATCCCGGTATCAGCTTCTTCGTCTCATTGCCTTTCGAGAGGACGATCATGATGTTCTTGGAGGGAATGTCCTCGGAGTTCGACCGTACTGTGAGGTCGATACTCTTATCCGTCATGCTGACATCGAAGCTCGCCGACGGGGCGGCTTCCTGCGAGCCCACCAATCCGCCTGCAAACCCACTGATAACAGCCGCGATAATGATAGTTACC
>NZ_DANC01000005.1:0-11889 GCF_002499755.1 Methanoculleus sp. UBA291
AGCAATAGCCGTGTCAACCTATTCCGGATGTTGCGTTCTCACCGTCGATGCCAAACCCGATGCTGAACTGTTTTACGAAAGGTTTGGGTTCCATAGAACCCTGAAAACTAAAAAGAAGAACACGATACCGATGTATCGCTGCAATATCTTCTAAATCGTCTCAGCAGCGCAGGTACTCACGATAAACCGTCGATGCGGTGTGGGGACGGCGCGAAGGCACGGCGGACGGACAGTTGGCAGGTCCCGCCATGGGGCCACGATACGGCAAAGCAAACCGCTACGCTCTCACCACCTCCGGCGAGAGGGGAAGGCTTGTTCTCGCGTCCACACCTGCTTGTTGGGGGCACAAACCTCACGCCGGGCGACGTGCCGCCTCCCCTCTCGTGCAGCAGAGGTACTCCTGCGCGTACCCGGCCAGACTCCCCGAAGCAATCTCGCTGAAAAACAACTCTACTGCATTCCACTTCCCGTAACGTTCCAGATCGAAGCCGAACGGCCCCCCTCGTTTGTGTTATCCGTTGTTTCCATCACCCGTACATTCTCTGCAGTCCGGGCCTCCCTTCCCCATCTCTGCCATGAAGCGGATACTCTCGTCGTAGGCCTCAAGCGTTTGCACTTCAACAATCCGCGATGCATTCCGGGGAAGGAGGGGAAGTACCCGGGAGAGATCGATATTCCCGTGTCCCAGCGCCTGGTGGGAATCATCAGAGCCGTCGTTATTATGAAGATGAACATGCAGGGGTTTTCCTATGGCGAGGAACTCATCCAGCGCCCCGTTGAGGTTGGCATGGCCGAGATCCAGGCAGAATGAAAGCCCTGCCTCCTGCAAGACCGGCAGGAAGGAGGGATCGCGGAAATGGCACACCTTCCAGCTCCCCATGTTCTCCACGGCGACCGGCACCCCGTACTCCTCCTGGATTGCTGAAAGATCTCCAAGAGACTGTTGAAGTGCCAGGTACGAACGATCGAGAAGCTCGATCCAGGGCGAGAAACCGGGGTGGACGACCACGCACCCGGCACCGATCTCCCCGGCCGCCCTACAGACTTCACGGAGGAGACCGAGCGATGCCTGCCGGATCGGTTCGCGGCAACTGGCGATATTGATATCGGCGGTCGGGGAATGAACCGTGTACCGGAGGTCGAAGGAGAAACAGGCTTCCGAACAATAGAGGATATCGTGGGCAGCCTCCGAGAGGATCTCGACCGTATCGGTACGGGCGGAGAGGGTCTCCAGAACCTCGGGAAGTTCCCGGTCCATGAGACACCACGTCGAGCACCCTAACTCCTGCATGAAGTTCCTCCGATCATCCCTGCGAAAGCGGCGGTCGCCACCTCCCTGTCGGCGGGGTCGAAGGACCGAACTTCACGGTATTTCGGTGATTCGAGGCTAAAAAAATCCCCGACGTTCCGAACCCCATACACCTCTCGGGCCGGGACGATCTTTCCGGGCATCTTCGAACGAGGGGGCTTTTTCGCGGGAAAAAGAGGCTTCTGCATGATAGTAGTGTCTTCATCTTAACCCAAAATAGTTTTACTAATTCGAGTCGGTTTTACTCTCCGGTTGATCTCCCGGACGCCGTCGCGGTATCTTCGGGAGAGGAAGGCCCGCTCCCGTCCCCGCGAAGCGATATGCGATGCTCCGACAGGAACGACGCTCAGGAGCACGCTGGTTCGTAAGAACCGGAGCGCGAGCACCGTCCGGCGCAAACTCACTCCGTGTGACGTGCAGGGCCCCGTGCGCAGTAGAGGTACTCCTGCGCGTACCCGGCGTACTCCCCGAAGTAGTCCCGCGCGAACCGCCGGATCCGCTCGTACTCCGCCGGGGTGCAACTCCGGCCCGTGAGGTCCGGGAGGTAGGTCTCCGCCACGATCCGGCGTATCCAGACGTCGACCGGGAACGCCTCGAAAAACCCGAACGCAAAGAGCAGCACGCAGTCCGCCGCCTTCGGCCCGACGCCCCGGAACTCCATCAGCGCCCGCCGCGCCTCCTCGAAGGGAAGGGCCGCGACCCGTTCCGCCCAATCGGGGTGCTCGCTTGCATAGGCCGCGGCGTCCCGGACGTAATCCGTCCGGTAGCCAAGTTTGCAGTCCCACAGGTCCGCACAGGAGACCTTTGCGAGCGCCTCCGGTTCGGGGAACGCATACGCCGTCTCGAAGGGGCCGTCTATCCGTCTCCCGTAGCGCTCCGCCATCAGCGCGACCCGCCGCTTCACCGCCGGGATGTTCGTGTTCGTGGCGCAGAGGTACGAGATCAGACACTCCCACGGCGGCTGCCTCACGAGCCGGAGCCCCCGGCACTCCCGGATCGCAGCGCCGATCGCCGGGTCGCGGTCGATGGACGAGAGGACGGCGGGAAGGTCCTGGTCGAGCCGGAAGTAGTCGCGGATGAACCTCTCGTCCGCCCCGGCAAACGTGAGAGCCTCTGCATCCTGCCGTATGCGAACGGCCCGGCCGTCGACGACGCCCTGCCACCGCCCGTCCGCCTTCTCCCAGCGGAAAGCCTGCCCGCAGGAGAGCGTCCGGTCGAGGTCGAACGGCTGGTCGGCCCGGAGCATGATCGCCGTCATGTCCGGCGGGTAAAAAAGAATTGATTACTCTGCCTTCTCATCCTTCATCTGCCGGTAGACGCATGACTGGACGTCCTGACCGAGTTTCCCGATCGCGTCCGCCCGGCAGCGTGCGCAGTGGCGCATCTGCTTGATATACAGTGCGCATCGGTCCTGCATCTCCCGCTTCTCCTTCGGCGTCGGAGGAGTGATCCCGGCGAACTTATACTGCGGGATGAGCGGGATGACGTTGAAGGTGAACGCCCCCATCTCCCCGACCTTCTTTGCGATCTCGGGGATATGCTCGTCGTTGATCCCGGGGATGTAGACGGTGTTTATCTTGACCAGCATCTTCTTTGCAACCGCCATCTCGATCCCCTTCATCTGCTGGGAAAGAAGCAGTTCCGCCCCTTCGCGCCCATGGTACTTCTTCCCGTTGTACTCGACCCAGGAGTAGATCTTCTCCCCGATCGCAGGGTCGATGGCGTTGAGCGTGACCGTCACGTTTCCGACATCGTTCTTCGCCAGTTCCTCGATCGACTCGGGGAGTACCAGACCATTTGTGCTGATGCACAGGATCTGGTGCGGGAACTCCTCGTGAATCAGTCGCAGAGCCTCAAACGTCTCGGGATTTGCAAGCGGCTCACCCGGTCCCGCGATACCGATCACCTTCACGTACGGGTACTCCTTGAGGACGTTCCTGACGAGATCGAGCGCCTCCTTCGGGGTGAGAACCCTGCTCGTCACGCCCGGCCGGCTCTCATTCACGCAGTCGAAGTCTCGCACACAGTAGTTACACTGGATGTTGCACTTCGGAGCGACGGGGATGTGGCAGCGCCCGAAGGCGTGGCACGCTTTATCAGAGTAGCAGGGATGCTCGCTGATCTTGCGCAGTTGTTCCGGATCGTAGGGGACCTCTCTGCCCCGAACCGTCGCGATCCGATACGATTCATCGGCCATGTAATTATGATCTATGTCCCGGGGGATTATATACTGATGGTTACCGGGGGCTACCGGCATTCATACCCGTCGGTTCGCTCGGTCTCTCAGTGCGCATCCCGCTATCGGGCTCCGGCACGGCTTTCTGGGGTGTGTCCCGGCTCCGGTCAAGGATACGGCAGATGTCGGGAAGAACGAGGCAGACCGGGAAAAAACCGAAGATACTGTGATATTCCGATGCGTATACTTTCATCCGCTGGTAGTCTCGTTGCATCTGCGAGAGATTTGCCATGAGATCCGCAAGATGCCCGGACCCATGGAGTTCCTCCGGTGTTTTTGGGAATGCGGCAAGCCGGTTCAGGATACCGTCCCGCCAGACATGGACCTTGTAATCGCTCACCTGCAAGGAGAGTTCCCGGCTGTATGCCCCCTGCAGGTACCGGACGATGGTGACCTGCGAAGCGAATATGACCGCGAGCAGCAGGAGGTCCCACCCGAGGACAAGGTTGACCGAGGCGAGGAATGTCGAAAAGGTCACCCCCGGGAGAAGCATTGCCGATACGGCGAGGACTCCGCTTGCGGCTCCAATGACGGCGACGACGAGGACGACCTGCATCGCCGCCCTCCATCCCGCCCGGATCTTCTCCTGCATAGTTACCCGCATCACGTCGAGCGAGAGGAAGAAACTCGTCGTATAGGGCTTGAAGTACCAGATGCCGGCATAGAAAAGGACGATTGCAAGGGACTGAAGAGTGATCAGCGATGCCGTCCCCGTTTCGAGCGATCCCGTTACATACCCGCAGAAGAGTGCAAAGAGTATATTGACGCCGAATATCAGACCGAACCCCGCGGCGAGGGGCTGAGAGTTGATGAAGAAAATGTCCCAGAGCACCTTCCCGAGCGCCTGCAGATCGTGAACCGCAGGGTGGGGCCCCCCTCTGGTAGCCCGGAGCGATCGGAGGACCTCCCGGACGGTCTCCCCGCCCCGGGAAACCGTCACCCCCTCTCCGGTCGGGATCATCAGGATGAAGGGGTTCACCATATACAGGATGAAACTCGATGCAATCCAGTACGGCATGAAGTGGTGGGGGAGGATGAGCAGGAAGAAGAGGTTTGCGAGGAACGCGGCGAGAATGAAGGGCCCTGTGGCGTGAAGGCGGTCGTCGCGTGCGAAGAGGGACGATTGCCGCCGCTCTTCGCATGCGATCTCGTCCATCACGTCTCTTGAAAGCGCTTCTGCTTCCCGGGCACACCTCGTAAAGAGCGTGTCTTTCTCCGGCCCCGCCATATGCGGGAAGACAGTGGTCTTTTTAGGATAAATGCATTCGCAACGAAGGTGAACCGCTCCCGATCCGGCGAAAAAAAAGGGAGTTCAGGCCGCCTGCCGGGGCAGGTCGAGCGGAGAGGACTCCGTTTCGGTTTCCTGCACGTCGGTTGCCTGTTCGATCCCGAACCTTTCCTCTGCCGCCTTCAGGATTCGCCCGAGCATCTCGGAGTACGTGAGGCCCGCATACTTTGCCATCTTTGCGAGGTGGCCGTCCCAGCACCAGCCGGGGTTCGGGTTGACTTCCAGGAGTTTCGGGTTGCCGGCTTCATCCAGGCGCCAGTCGAACCGGCAGTAGTCGCGGCACTCTAGACGCTCAAAGAGGACAAGACAGCACCTTACAATCGTCTTTTCTGTTTTTTCGGGGAGATCCGCCGGCTTCGAGACGATCTTCCAGTAGGGTGAATCCGGGAGCCACTTCGCTTCGTAGCCGCAGATCCGGGGAAATTCCGCGGGCAGCGCAGAGTAATCCTCCTCGATGACGGGAAGCACCGTGCAGTAGCCCGACGGATTTCCGATGATCCCGACGCTGATATCTTTCCCGGTGAGAAACTCCTCGACGAGGAGCGAGCGGTCATAGCCGAGTGTCGTCCGGAGCGTGTTGATGATATCGGAGAGTTCCTCGATGGTATGGGCGATGCTCTTCTGTGTGATGCCGTATGATGAGTCGCCCGCGTTTGGCTTGACGATTGCCGGGAATTTCATCCCGACGGCGTAGGTACGGTCGCCGGGCGTTATGAAGCAGGCATCCGGCACCGGGATACCCATCTCCTTCGCGACGCCGCGCACAAGCGACTTATCGTAGCAGAATGCAAGCGACTGCGGTCCGGAGCCCGTATACGGTATATCGAGCATCTCGAGAAGCGCCGGGATGTGGAGCTCTTTCCTCGGGTCGTTGTTGAACCCCTCGTCGCAGAGGTTGAAGACATAGTCCACCTTCCCCTTCAGTTTCAAGAGATCCGGGATCATGGTGTCGTGTTTGCACAGGAAGGTGAACCGGTAACCCGCACGTTCCCGGAGGGCCGCCTTCATCTGGCCGATGGTGTAGAAGTCGTCGTCGTCAAAGGTGCAGGAGGGCTTTAAAGCGTCGGGCTTTGCCGGGTCGCCGAGCATCACCGCGACGTGCTTTGTCCGCTCCTGCTCTCTTGTCTTTGTCGTCGACCAATCTTTCTTGAGGACCGCCGTGACAATGTGGCGGCGTTCCATCATGCCGAGATCCTGGTTCCGCTGCGACTCCGTGGCGATGTTGTGGAAGGTGATCCCCGAGAAATCGGCCCGCTCCAGGAGCCGCCGGAGTGCCTCGGGAGTATAGAGACGTTCGGCGTAAAACTGGTCGGCTATGACACCCTTGTCGACGTCGGTGATCACCTCCCGGGATATCAGGCGCTGCTCGTCGAGCGAGAGGGACCGCTCGCGGCAGACGAACATAGCGTCGTCGATCCACTCCCACGACCTCGGCTGGAAGTGCTCTTTCAGGTAATCGCCGTCGGCCACATCCAGGAGCACCCGGCCCCAGGGTTTGAGGATGCGCCGGAGTTCGGTGAGGATCCGCAGGTCTTCCTCGACAGAATCAAAGTACCCGAAACTGTTCCCGAGGACAAGGACAACGTCATAAGTGTCGGTGCGGTACGGGAGCCGACGTGCATCCCCTTCCCGGAACCGGACCGGGAGCCCCTCTTTCTTTGCGGTGGATCGGGCACGGTGGATCAGGTAATGCGACTGGTCGAGGCCCTCGACGTTATAACCCCTCCGTACGAGTTCGAGGGTGTGCCTTCCCTGGCCGCAACAGAGGTCGAGGATCTTCGCGTCGGGTTCCAGGTGCAGGATCTGAACAATCTGATCGATCTCCCTTTCCGTGATCTGCCGGTCGTCGACGACGTCGCCGTCGGTTTTCAGGTAGAGACGATTAAAGATGCCCTTCCACCAGTCGGATTTCACATGCTCTTCAAGGTTCGGGACAGGACCAATCGTCTTCCTTTCCCGGTGTTTTCCCTTTGGTCTGCTATCGGGAGGTTCGTCTGTGTGGTTCTCGTCAGTCATGCTGAGCCACTCACCTTAGTCCCATCTCCAGGATAGAACCGGCGATCTGCCGGATGGTAAAAGAGAACGGTTATCGTGTGTCATAGTTGGATGATCATTCGGTAGGATGGTATCGATAAAAGCATTGTGCCGTTGTTCTTTCTGCCCGGGGAAACAACTGCATTACGGGGGAATTTTTATCGCCAAAAGACCTCGTCACGCACCGGGTGAGAGGTCCTGCGTTGTCCGGTGCGGGACCCGAACCCGGTGGGGATACATCCGGGCGATTTTTACTCTCCGAGATCCATGAGAAATATCTATATGCAGGCGTGTTGTTGTATATGTGCAGTCTATCTGCATGGTTGAAGTACATGGAAGAGAGATATCCGAGCAGGGGTCCCCGCTCGTTCCAGGATCGCCCCCGCGAGTTCCACAAAGCAGTCTGTTCCGACTGCGGCAAAGAGTGCGAAGTACCTTTCAAGCCGACGGAGGGCCGGCCCGTCTACTGTCGCGACTGCCTCCCGAAGCACAGGAAACCCCGATTCTAACCTCTTTTTTTGCGCACGGCCCCCGTGCGGCGTGACTGCTACCGGCAGCATCGGTTATGCGAATTTCCTCTCCGGACCGTGATGCCCGGGAGAACCGATTGACGGGGTGCGGTCACACAATGAGCCTTCTTCTCATCAGCCTGATGGCGAGGACGAAGAAGAGGGCGGTGGCGACGGCGATCCAGGCCAGGTTGAAGAGGTTCATCGGAGAATAGGCCGAGAGCGTGATTGCCCGGTTGATACCGACGACGTGGGTCAGCGGGAGAACGGCGAGGGCGAAGTACTGGATCGGCTGCGGAAGCAGGTCGAGGGGGAAGAACGTTCCCGAGAAGAGGAACATCGGGGTGATGAAGAGAAACGATGGATAGTTCAGCGCGTCGATGCTTGGCGTTATCGCCGTAAAACACATTGCAATCCCTGCAAAGAGAAGACCGACGAGGTAAGCAAAGGGGATGAGGAGCAGGGACGACGGCATGGCCACGACGCCGAAGAGGAGGAGCACCGGGAGCATCAGGGTCGCATAGATCATCCCGCGGGTGGCCCCCCAGAGCATCTCTCCGGCGATCACTTCGTCGATGCTGACCGGCGTTGCGATGATGGCGTCAAACGTCTTCTGATAGTACATTCGGACGAACGACGAGTAGGTACACTCAAAGAAGGCTGAGTTCATCACCGATATCGAGACGAGGGCCGGTGCAATGAATACGGGATACGGTATCCCGTCGACGGACTCGATGTAGGTCCCGAGCCCGAACCCCAGGGCCAGGAGATAGAGGACCGGCTCGACAAAGGGCGGGATAAAGTTTACCTGGTAGGTCCTGAGAAAGGCATCCCAGTTCCTCTGCCAGACGCTCTTCACCCTTCCGGTGATATCGATCAGTCGCTCGCTCACTCCCGCAGCCTCCGTCCGGTCAACCGCAGAAAGACATCCTCCAGGGTCGCGGGGCGAACCGTCACTGCTTCGTGCCGGCAGACCTCAAGCAGTTCGCGTGCTACGTCGTGGGGACGGTCCGTGAATACCTGAAGCATATCTCCGACAAGGTCGTAGTTCACGCCAAGCTCGGTCAGTCGGGCGATCACCTTCGGCGTCTGTTCGACCTCAACGACATCGCTCCCGGCATGTTCCCGGATAAGGTCTGCCGGGGGCCCTTCGACGAGGATCTTCCCGTGGTCCATGATCACCAGCCGGTCGCAGAGGCGTTCCGCTTCGTCCAGGTAGTGCGTGGTGAGGACAAGGGTGTTTCCTTCGGCCTGGAGGTTCCTGAGCCTCTCCCAGATCAGGTGACGCGCCTGCGGGTCGAGCCCGATCGTGGGTTCGTCGAGGATGAGCAGTTCCGGCGCGTTGATCAGGGCCCGGGCGATGATCAGCCGACGTTTCATCCCGCCCGAGAGTTTGTCGACCCGTACGTCCCGTTTCTCTTCAAGTTGCATGAACGCGAGGAGGTTTTCCGCCCGCTGCTCCGCTTCCTGTTTCGGGATGCCAAAGTAGCGCGCATAGACAAGCAGGTTCCGATAGGTTGAGAAATCCGGGTCGAGGTTGGTCTCCTGCGGCACCACCCCGAGGCGGCTCTTGATCTCCCGCTGGTGGGTGTTCACGTCCATGCCGAAGACCTCGAGCGTGCCGCCTGTCTTTGGAGAGATGCACTGGATCATCTTCATGGTCGTCGTCTTTCCCGCCCCGTTCGGCCCGAGAAACCCGAAGACTTCTCCTTTCCTGACCCGGAAGGCGATATGGTCGACTGCGACGAGATCCTCGAACCGCTTCTCGAGGTCGCGCGCTACGATGACGTCTTCGATTGTTTGTTCCTCCAGATATGTCTGTGGGGGCGTGCGGATACAAATTCTTTCGCTTACCCCCCTGTCTTCGCTTCCGCCGGGGTAGGTTTGCCGGAATTCCCTCCGCCCGCATCTTTTTTGCCCGGGCAACACCCACTACTCTCATTCGCACATGGAGGAGCGGTGATACCACGACAGATGGTGCTGGAGCATTGGGTGCGGGGCCGGAGGGGACAATCTTCCCCTCCGACGCCGTCTATGTGGGTTCGACAGAGAGCCGCGGCCGGGGCGTATTCGCCCGCAGGGCGATTGCGGCAGGCGAATTGATCGAGGTCTGTCCGGTGATCATACTCGGGGGAGCGGACGAGCAGGAACTCCTTGACCGGACACGCCTTTACAACTATTACTTCGCATGGGGGGAGCACCCGGAGCTGGCCGCCGTGGCACTGGGCTACGGTTCGCTCTACAACCATTCATATCACGCGAATGCAGATCATGTCTGCGACGTTGCCCGGGGCGAGATTCGTATCTCTGCTCACCGCGCCATCCGGAAGGATGAGGAGATTACCATCAACTACGGCGGCCGGCCCGACTGCCCCGATCCCGTCTGGTTCGATGTTGTGGAGGAAGATGGGTAACTTCTCTCCCCGTCTCTGTCGTTTGACGCCGTTCAATCGCAGCTGAGCCCGGAAGAGACGTGACGGCGATGGGTATCGCGAACGACCGGCCTGGCCAGCGTCCCGGCACCTCCGGGCTACTACAGAGCGACGGCCTGGATCTCCAGTGGAAACGAAGGGGTCTACGACGATCACCCATGATTATCGGAAATCTCTATAGTCCTCCTGCCGCCCGACAGCTCTGGCGCAGTGGGTTTTTCTCAGAAATCGCCTTTGATTTGGGGAAAGTCCTGGAGTTTAGGGACGCTGATCGGAGGCGTGACGGGGAGGGATATCGTGAACGACTGGTCGGGCCAGTGCCCCGGCACCTCCGGATTACTACAGAGAGGCAGTCCAGATCTCCAGTGGAAATGAAGGGGTCTACGACGATCTCCCCTGTTCATCGAAAGTCTCTATAGTTCTCCTGCCACCCGCCGCTCCTCCCGACAGCCCTGGCGGCAGTGCGGGCCTCTCAGAAACTTCCTTTTATTTAGGGAGATTATCGGAGTTTAAGGATGATTTTTGGAGATTTCGATGAAGGATCCGGGATGCGGGTGGGCGAGCACGGAGGTATGGGCTGAATCTCCCGGGTTCCCCTTTTGTATGGAAATGCAGTTTCCGTCCTGTATGTTTGTTGTCCAGAAGACATTATGAGGGTTTTTGGCCGGATCTGGGCATACTGCGGAATTTGAGTTCTCGGGGTACAATGACACGCTCCGGTTGGAACCTGTGGGGCGACGACACAGATGTCGCCGCCCTGAAATGAGTAAGTTTCTCTCAGTCGATGGCGACCATGACCTCTGTCGACTTGATCACGGCGTAGACCTTCTTGCCGACGGTAAGCCCGAGGCTCTCCACGGATTTTTTGGTGATGACCGAGACAATTTCGCCGCCGCCGGAGAGCGCGATGACGACCTCTGCGGTGACCACACCCACATTAATTGCCTTAATCGTTCCCGGCAGCTGATTCCTTGCACTGAGTTTCATGTTGCATCAGGGTGGTGATTTCACAGCCTGATTTATATAGATATTGATGCTCAACACCTTAGCGCGTCGTGCGCCGCATACCTTGCCTAGGTTAGATCGAAGACCCCTAAATCATTGGACATCGAGTTTTCTACTTAATCCATAGGTGGAAGCGCATAATCTCCGTATTTGGGCAAATCCTTATATATACAGGAAACCGGTTCTCCCGGTTATACGCCGCCCTGCAGAACGTCATGCCTGAGGAGGCAACGATCATCGGAGAATTGAAGAGAAAATAACTCGTCCTCTTTTTTCCCGAGGATGGGTTTTCCGGCCAGGACAAGATTGGCCGGTACACGCAATCCTCATGGGCGTTTCCCGGCCGATCCCCACAGAAATGGGCGAATGCTGTTCGGGAAACTGGGGTCTTGCACCCCTACACAAAGTGTATCCCTTTGGATGGCAGACACCATGTGTATGCGGACGATAGAAGTATCCGATGCAATTTATCAAGAAATCATCTCGCGCAGAAAAGGAAGAAAATCGATCAGCAAGACCCTTGAGTGCGAATTAAAGCCCAAAAAAGTGGTAGCCTGCGAGACAGCCGTGAACGTTAAAAAGGTCGATGAAATGGTCCGAAGAACCAACAGAGAGAAAACATACACCTCCGGGGAACTTCACGCAAAATACGGAATTTAACTATTTCCGATAGATCCACGAGTAACTTGTACAGGCCAAATATGAAGGTTAACAGAGTGGCATAAGGCAAAAGAAGGAGTGCTGTTGTGATTAGCTCACTATCCATTGATCTGAGCGTTTTTCGATAGCATATAACTGTATTACAAGTGTGTCGCGGTCCCTCACGAGACAGATCCCTCTATCTGCCAAAAATGAGGAGAGAATAGTAATGCCGTTACCTCCCGCACAACTCGAAAGAATGCAGTATCTGCTTGGCAAGTCTCAGAATACTTCGCTGACGCCGACAGAGCAGAATGAATTATGGCGTTATGTCGTAGCGGAGAAGCCGGAGGCAAAGGACGTCACGTTTGAAACCGTGGTGACGCTGGGACTGATCATCGTCGGTGCGTATCTTCTCGAAGTCATCCTAAAAGTTT
>NZ_DANC01000005.1:12243-12432 GCF_002499755.1 Methanoculleus sp. UBA291
GCTGAGGTGTTTCGGGATCACCTTCTCTACAAACTCCTCGAATCCACATCCACAGCCTGAAAGAGTGCGTTGTGCCTCCCTCTTCTCCCGGGTCCCGGCGTGAAAGTGTAGGTAGGTTACTTCAACTTCGCCCAAAACTATATCTTTCCAGATACAGACATCATCTTGTATGCCGACGAAGACGGTAGT
>NZ_DANC01000032.1:0-59743 GCF_002499755.1 Methanoculleus sp. UBA291
GCACGGCGGACACCGGTATGCCGAAAAACGTCACCCCCACCCCGGTGATCCTCCACTATGAGCGGGGGGACGTCGCGATCCCGATCAACGCTTCCGAGCTCCCGGTAAGGGGTTTCGACGTCAACGTCACGGAGGTGATCGCGATCGTCCTCACCGACCGGCGGGCCGAGGTCCTGCTTGAAAACGGCTGGAACATCACCTCGGTCAGGACGGGCTTTGGTATGTACTCGGTCGACCCGGCCAGGACCTATGTCGACGTGGAGTTCCGGAGCGATGAAGAGTCGCCGTCGTTCTTCATCGAAGTGGACGAAGGGGAGAAGCAGACCGGCAAAGGGCGCTGCAACGTTCCGTTCTGGTGGGATGGACGAGGCCCCTATCCTGAGGACTACCACCAGAACCAGAACATGAGCACGAACCAGTATTATGTCTTTGATCACCGCAACGAGAGAGTGACGATGGTCTACAACGAAACGGCAATCATCTACCTCTACCCCTCATACGGGGTGGAGTGATACCATAGAAGGGTCGGGCGACTTGAACCCCGCCGCCGGACCCGGACTCAACCATTAATAGCACCGGAGGGGAACACTATATAGAATTTCCCGAGGAATATGCAGCCGGGCCTCGACGGAACGGCGGCGAACCCTGGATTGGGGCTCGATTAAAGGCTGCAGGACAAAAGGAGCGGTTTACACAATGAGCGATACGGATAATCTCTGTTTTGACGCAACAAAGATCGATAAACTGCAAGAATTGCGTGAGCACGGGGTGACGGCGTACCCCTATACGTTCGAACGCAAGGATACCGTCAGGGAGATCCGGGAGCGGTTCGCCGGGATCGGGCACGAGAAGAGCGCCGAAGAGGTCAGCACAGCGGGTCGCATCTACGTCGTCCGCCAGCACGGCAAGACGATCTTTGCGGACATGGGAGACTCGGACGGCAAGATCCAGCTCTACCTCCGGAAGAACGACCTCGGCGAGGAACAGTTCGACCTCTTCCGCCAGTACATCGACGCCGGGGACATCGTCGGCGTCGTCGGCCACGTCTTCCGGACGAAGATGGGGGAGATCACGATCTGGGTCGACCGGTTCGAGCTCCTCACGAAGTCGATCTGCCCCCTTCCCGAGAAGTTTCACGGGCTCAAGAACGTCGAGGCGCGCTACCGGCAGCGCTACCTCGATCTTATTATGAATGAGGATAGCCGCGAGACGTTCCGGACCCGGAGCAGGATCATATCGCTCCTGCGCCAGTTCCTCTTCGAACGGGACTACCTGGAGTTCGAGACCCCCACCCTGCAGCCGATCTACGGCGGCGCAAACGCCCGGCCGTTCACCACCCACCATCACGCCCTCGACCAGAAACTCTACCTCCGGATCGCGCCGGAACTCTACCTCAAGCGTCTTGTCGTCGGCGGCTTCGACAAAGTCTTTGAGATCGCGAAAAACTTCAGGAACGAGGACATCGACACCAACCACAACCCCGAGTTCTCGATGGTGGAGATCTACG
The DNA here is from genome assembly GCF_002499755.1 of Methanoculleus sp. UBA291. Lineage (NCBI taxonomy): Archaea > Methanobacteriati > Methanobacteriota > Methanomicrobia > Methanomicrobiales > Methanomicrobiaceae > Methanoculleus > Methanoculleus sp. UBA291. The sequence continues at coordinate 1,508 of NZ_DANC01000032.1, forward strand.
AGGCCTACCGCGACTACAACGACATGATGGACCTCACCGAGGGCATCTTCTCCTACCTCGTAGAGGAGGTGCACGGGAAGATTACGTGCTCGTTTGCCGGGCACGACCTGGACTTCGCCCGTCCCTGGCGCCGGCTCACCATGGAGGAAGCGGTGCGGGAGTACGCCGGGATCGACATCCACGCTCACAGCGTCGAAGAACTCCGTGCGTTCGGTCTCGCGCACTGCGTCGAAGGCTCTGAGAGCGCCGCGACCCGGGGCGAATTCCTGGCGCTCTTCTTCGATCATTTCGGCGAGAAGCACCTTATCCAGCCGACGTTCGTCTACGACTTCCCGATCGAGAACTCGCCGCTTGCAAAGAAGCACCGGGAGAAAGAGGGGCTGACGGAGCGGTTCGAACTCTTCATCGCCGGGATGGAGATGGCGAACGGCTTCTCGGAGTTGAACGACCCCCTCGACCAGAAGGCCCGGCTCGAAGCGCAGGACGCCAAACGCCGCCGGGGCGACCTTGAAGCGCAGATGATCGACTACGACTTCATCAACGCGCTCGGCTACGGGATGCCCCCCACCGGCGGCGTCGGGATCGGCATCGACCGCCTGGTAATGCTTCTCACCGGCAAAGAATCCATCAAAGAAATCCTCCTCTTCCCCCAGATGAAGACCGCCTCCCCGGGCCAGAACGAGCCGGAACCCGGGCAGAACAACGGGGAAGAGTGACCGCTCACGGCAATGAACGGACAGAACCGGGCCGCCATTCATCCCGGTATGACGGTTGATATCGTGCTCAAACGCGACCAGCGGACCGGGAAACGCACCCGGGGCGTTGTCGCCGAGATCCTGACGAACTCCTCCTTTCACCCGCACGGGATCAAGGTGCGGCTCCAGGACGGGAGGGTCGGGCGGGTGCAGGAGATCGTCGGGTGAGGCACGCCGGCCCTCAATCGGCCTTCCGGAGCGTAAACCGGATCGCCGCGCCGCACCCCGGGCGGCCGGGAACCCGATCGTCCGCCCGGACCCTACCACCGTAACGTTCAACGAGCATCCGGCAGATGTAGAGCCCGAGGCCCCGACCACTCTTCTCGCCGCCCCCGCCGCTGAATCGATTGAAAAGGTCCGGTTTCATCGCGTCGGGGATGCCCGGACCGTTATCCTCGACCGAGACCTCGACCTCCGTCCCCCGCTCCTCGACCCGGACGGCGATCCGCCCCCGGGGTCCGGCAAACTTCTCCGCGTTGCCGATGAGGTTGGTGAAGATCTCACAGAGGAGGTCGTCCCCCATCACCCGGGCGTCCGTTCCTGCGTAGGTGATCCGCACATCCGGATAGTGCTCGATCTCCGCCCGGATAACGGGGTCGAGAGCGACCGGTTCAAGAACGGCGGCCTCTTCCCGGATCTGCCTGATGGTATTGACGTTCCGGATGATCTCGACGCTCTTTTCGAGGCTGTTGTGCACCTTCTCGATATAACTCCGGGGTTCCCCCTCGAGTTCCTCCATGAGGAGGTCCGTATAAAGACCGGCAGTGTTGGTGGCGTTCTTGATATCGTGTGTCATGATATCCAGATAGAGGTTTGCCTTCTCGGTCGAGTTCTGCAGTTCCGCCGTACGCGCGTCGACCTGCTCCTCCAGGTTCTCGCTGTACTCGCGGATCGTCTCTTCCGACTCCTTGAGCCTTTCAATTCCTGCTTTAAGGCCCGCAACCATCGTGTTGATGCTCCGTTCGAGTTGCATCACCTCGCGTGTCGCCGAGACCCGGATCGTATGGTCGAGGTCCCCCTGTGCAATAGCATCGACGTCGTCGACGATCTCCTCCAGGGGACGGGTGAGGCGGCGGGCCGCGAAGAAGATGATCCCGCTGCAAAAAACAATGGCAAGGACGGCAACGGCAGCACGGTAATAGAGCACCCGGTCAAGCTGACTCTGTATGAGGTCCATATTGTAGGTGAGTTCAACAACGACGCTCGGGTCCGATGGATAATCCGGGTCTTTCAGGTCGACGAAGAGGTAGCGGATCTGTCTCCCGTTCTCCCGGTCCTGCACCTCGTAATCTTTCCGGCCGGGGACGATTGTCCCGGTGACGAGGTCCCGTGTTTCGGGACCGGGAGGCTCGCCAGTCTCCCCAACAGCATTTCCGAAGATGTCATAAACACGGATCGATTCGAGGTATGGGTTTAAGGCAATATACTCCTGCATGCTCTCCTGTGAACGCAGCCGGTCCCGCTCCGCCGCGAACGCATCCGGCACGAACCCGAGTTCAAGGAGATAACGGTGATCCGGGGTGGGCATATAAGCGTACTTCCGGACCAGCCCGGTTGCGGGCTCATAGACCACACGGTCGGGAGAGAAGTCGTCCCCGAGGCGCATCCGGGTGATCTCGGCATGGAAGCCCGGAACATTCCTGAAATCGAGACCGCGGTCGGGGGAATAGGTGGTGTACTCGATCACCCCCGACTCGTTGATGACGTAGAGGTCCATCTCGCCCCTGAGTTGCCCTTTAAGTGCGGTCAGATCCATCCTCGACGGGTCCCTTCCCGCCCGCTCGTACTCCCGCAGAAAAAGTGAAAACCCATCCTGCAGCCTTTCGTTGAGGGAATCGTCAAAGAGTTTGAGACCGGTGTCTATGTCCGTAACCGATTCCCGAATGCTCTTTTCGGTGACGATCTGCAGGGTGTTGAGATCGGAGGTCATCCTCTCCTCGGCCTGAATATAGTCGTAAGCCGAGAGAAGGCTGATGGCGGGGATGACGATGAGGAGGATAGCTACGATAAGGGTGGATGTAAACGGCCGTTCGTCCCGATCGGGTCTGCGATCACTCATCATAAGCACGCGGTCATGCGAGAGAGGAGGGGACATGCGGCCGACCGACCGGCGGAGTTGCGCAAGGTCGGGCCGCTACCCCGGATTGTGTTCATCCCCATTAAATGGGGTACCCTGACAGAGGTCATTTAGGGAGATGTCACCCAATCTTAAATCTTCGCGATCAGGAGGGCAAACGGATCGAGCGGCCGCTACTCCGCCGGCGCCTTCACAAGCGAGAAGCGAATGACTGTACCCAGTTCAGGGCTGCCGGGGACACGGTCGTCCACCCGGATCGTTCCGCCGTAACGCTCAACGAGCATCCGACAGATGTAGAGCCCGAGCCCGGCTCCGGCAAGCGCCCCCTCTCCCTTCCGGAAGCGCCCGAAAAGCGACGCCTTCACCGCATCAGCGATCCCAGGTCCGGTATCCTCGACCGAGACCAGGACCCCCTCTCCGCGCTCCTCGACCCGGACGGTAATCTCGACCTCAGGACCGCCGAATTTCACGGCGTTTCCGAAAAGATTTGCAAAGACTTCGGAGAGGAGGTCGTCAGCGAGGACGGTGACCGGACGGCCCTCGTATCGGATCCGGACCGCAGGGTGGTCTTCCATCTGTGTCCGGATCACCCGGTCGAGGTCTACCCGGGTCAGGGCTGCCCGGCTCTCCCTCGCTCTCTGGAGCGTCGCCACGCTCCCGATGATCCCGGAACCCCGTTCAAGCCGGGAGAGCATCTTCTTAGCCATCTCCTGCCGCTCCCCCGTGAGTGCATCGACGAGGAGGCGTGTATACCCTATAGCGATGGTGTTTGCGTTGTTGATGTCGTGGACCATGATGTCCAGAAAGAGGGTTGCCGCCTGGTTGGACTCCTCAAGCGCGGCCGTCCGTTCCCGGACCAGATCCTCAAGGTGGGTGCCGTACTGCCGTAACGCCTCCTCCGACGCACGGAGACGCCGGATATGCTCTTTCAGGGAATCGACCAGGGTCTCGATGCTCTCTGAGAGGTGGACAAATTCGGTCCCGACGGATACCCGGATCCGGTGATCGAGGTCTCCGCGGGCGATGATGTTGACGTCGTCGACGATCAATTGTACGGAACGGGTGATCTGCCGTGAGACCTGATACGCAATGCAGCAGGCGGCGAGGCCAGCGATGACCGCGAGAAGGGCGTGGTTAAACCGCATCTCCGCAAGCCGGGCATCAAGAGGAGCGGTAGTATAGGAGAGCTCGACGACCCGGCTCACGTCCGAGAGGCTGTCGGGAGTGGAGAGATCGACGAGGATGTAGCGGGTGAACCGCCCTTTCGCTGTATCGGCCAACGTTCGCTCCCGTTTTTCTTCATAGACCGCCAGGGCAATGGCGTTTATTGCGACAGGGTCCGTCGGGCTCTCCGAGTCGGTCACGTTGACGGGCCTCCCGTAGCAGTCAAAGATCCGGATCTCTGCAAGCGACGGGTTCAACCGCATCAGGTTCTCTTTGAGGGTCTGATACTTGGGATCGAACCGATCGGCCCCGGTCGAACTACAGACGAGCCCGAGCTCGAAGAGGTAGCGGTGATCGGGGGAGGGCATGTATGCGTACTTCCGCAACACGCCGCCCGCCGGCTCTACCACGACCCGATCCGCCGCAAACGCATCGCCGAGCCGGACATCCGTAATCCGGTTGTAGAAGTAGGGTATCTTCCGAAAATCAAGACCAAGGTCCGGAAGGTAGGTGGTGTACTCGATGACACCCGAGTCATTGATGACGTAAACATCCATATCCCCCCCGAGCTCCTCCTTGACCCGGGAAAGGTCCATTGCCGCCGGGTCTCTTCCCGCCCGTTCGTACTCGGCAAGGACCGGACTGAACCCCTCCTCCATCCGCCGGTCCAGCGTATCGTCGAAGAGTTTCAACCCCGCATCAACATACGTTATCGATTGAACGACACCCTTCTCCGTCTGCTCCCGAAGCAGGCCTTCTTCGGCGATCAACGCGTCTGTAACCTGCTGATAGTCCTGGATCGAGGTAAGCCCGATAACCGGGAGCACGATCAGGATCATGGTGAGCATGAGATGTATGCTGAAACGGTGGGGCCTCCCACCGTTGCCGCCCGCCGCCGTTATCCATCGCCCCCCGATTTGACCTGCCTGAGCGTAAAGCGGATGGCTGCACCCAGCTCAGGACTGCCAGGGACCCGGTCGTCAGCCCGGATCGCCCCGTCGTAACGTGATACAAGCATCCGGCAGATGTAGAGGCCGAGCCCGGTTCCAGCCATTCCATGCGTTCCCCGGTGCAGCCGCTCAAAAAGTTGCGGCTTTACGGCATCAGGGATCCCGGGCCCGGTATCTTCGACCGAAACCAGGACATCTTCCCCGTGCTCCTCAACCCGGACGGTAATCTCGACCTCAGGGCCGCCGAACTTCACGGCGTTTCCGAAAAGGTTCGCAAAGACTTCGGAGAGGAGGTCGTCGGCGAAGATGACGGCCGTAGTTCCGCTATAGGTTATCCGGGAACCGGGAGACCGCTCGATCTCGCGCCTGATGAGCGGATCGAGGTCGATCGGCCTGAGCGACCGTGCACCTCCCTGGATATACTGAATGGTGTTGACGTTGCGTACGATCTCGATGCTCTTTGTAAGCCCCATTCTCGCTTTCCTGAGCAACTCAGCCTCAGGCTCTCCCGCAAGGTCGGCCTCCAGCATTTCCGCGTAGAGGCTTGCAGTGTTGTTGGCGTTGTTGATGTCATGCCCTATGATGTCCAGATAGAGGGTGGTCAGCCGGTTGGACTCCGCAAGATCGGCTGTCCGCTCCCGGACCAGTTCTTCGAGGGCATGGCTGTGCCGGACGATCTCCCCCTCCGATTCCCGGAGTTTCCGGAGGGTCTCCTTTAAGGATGCAACCATCGCCGATATGCTCTCTCCGAGGAGCACGAACTCCTCAGCGCCGCCCACCCGAATCGGGTGATCCAGGTTGACGCGGGCGACAGCATCAACGTCCTCGACGAGGGTGTGGAGCGGCCGCGTCAGGTGGTGCGTGGCAAGGACCGAGAAGCAGCCGATACAGAGGATCGCGATGAACAGGGCGCTCATATGCTGCCCGAATATTTCGACAAGTTTTGCCTCGGTGGCCCTCGTGTTGTAGGTCAGTTCAACAACCAGACTCGGGTCCGACGGATAATCGATGTCCATCAGATCGACGAAGACGTACCGGGTCAGCTCGCCTGCGGTAGCGTTCTCCACCTCGAACGTGCCCCTCTCCCGGTACGCCCGCTGGACCATAGCCAGGCTGTAGTCATCATCGGGGTGCGCTTCACCGACGATCCGTGTCCCCAGACAGTTAAAGATCCGGATCTCCTGGATCCCCGGGTCCAGGTTCACCAGTTCCCGGACTGCGTCCCCGTAATTCAGCGCCGTGCGGTACTCCCGAAATTTCGACTCTGCAAGGCCGATCTCGAAGAGGTAACGGTGGTCGGGAGAGGGCATATAGGCATACTTCCGGAGTTCGCCGGTGGAGATGGTGGAGACGACTCGATCCGCCACAAACGCATCGCCAAGCCGAATTTCCGTGATCCGGTCGTAGAAATAGGGAATTTTACTGAAATCGAGGCCGAGGTCCGGAGGGTAGGTGGTGTACTCGACGACGCCTCGGGCGTTGATGACGTAGACGTCCATCTCACCCCCGAGTTCCCCCTTGACCCGGGAAAGGTCCATCGCCGCCGGGTCTCCTCCCGCCCGTTCGTATTCGGCAAGGACCAGGTCGAACCCTGTCTTCATTCGTTGATTTAACGTATCGTCGAAGAGCTTCAACCCTGCGTCAACAAGAGTCACCGAGAGGACAACGCCGGACTCGGTCTGGTCCTGGAACTCCCCGGCATTCTCCTTGAGTTCCTGCGTGATCCCCCGGAAATCGACTACCGAGATCAGGCAGATGACGGTCCCCATCGTGAGCAGCATGGCAAGCAACAGGTAGACCTCGAGCGAGAGTGCCGGAGACGGCCGAGCCTGTTTGCCTGCTGTCACTCAGACATCCCCGTTTCCATATGTGGTCAATCTCCCGGCCAGAATAACTTCCCAAAGGTGAGTCGGCTTGGGGTTATTTAACATGACCGATTTTAACAGGGATGTCCCAAAACAATCCAGGTCCAAAAAAGCCACAAAACCAGGAATAAACAGGTTTTTAGGCCAAAAATCCATCTCCGGCAAATGGATGCCGGGACCACCGCCACCGTGCCCTGCGGGAGGCCGGGAACGGCTTTGAAACATGAACGATAGCGAGCGGGGGCAATATACTGCTGCAGTCTGACGCTCGCTCCCGACAGAGAAGTTACAGGACAACCGAAACGGAAGGGCAGAAATCTGCCATAATTATGCCTCCCGGGAAACCGAATGCCAGGGATACCGAAGTCCCGCGAGATGACGAAAAACAGAGAATGGCGGGGCCGTAGGTCGGCCCCGGACGTATCGTTCGGATGACACGGTGATTTTACATCGGGGGCATGCCGCCCATACCGCCCATGCCACCCATACCGCCCATCTCTTCGGCGCCCGGGCCACCCGCAGGTACGGCGGCCTTGGATGCGGCGATAACGTCGTCAATCCGCAGGATCATGACGGCGGCCTCGGCAGCGCTGGAGACAGCCTGAGTCTTGACCCGCAGGGGTTCGACGACACCGGCTTCGAGCATGTTTCCAGAGACGGCGTTGAAGACGTCAAGTCCCATGTATTTCGCGTTCGCGCCACCCTTCTCGTGGGATGCGCGGAGGGCGACAAGCATGTCGATCGGGTCGAGGCCGGCGTTCTCGGCAAGCGTTCTCGGGATGATCTCAAGCGCGTTCGCAAACGCCTCGATGGCGAGCTGAGCGCGTCCGCCGACGGTGGCGGCGTAGTCGCGGAGCCGGAGCGAGAGCTCGATCTCAGGTGCACCGCCGCCGGCAACGAATTTCCGGTCCTCGACGGCAACACTGACGACCCTGAGAGCATCCTCAATAGCACGGTCGAGCTCGTCGACGACGTGCTCGGTGCCGCCGCGGATGATGATCGAGACCGCCTTCGGATTCTCGCATCCGGTGACGAAGATCATCTCTTCTCCGGAGACCTTCTTCTCCTCGACGTTGCCCGCTTTACCGAGTTCTTCGGAGGCGATGGCATCGATGGAGCTGACGATCGCGCCCCCGGTGGCGCGGGCGAGTTTCTCCATGTCGCTCTTCTTGACACGCCGCACGGCAAGAATGCCTGCCTTCGCGAGGTAATGCTGGGCGATGTCGTCGATACCCTTCTGACAGAAGAGGACGTTTGCACCGCTGGCGACGATCTTGTCGACGATGCCCTTGATCATCCGCTCTTCTTCGTCAAGGAACATCTGGAGCTGGTCGGGACTCGTTATGCTGATCTCGGCGTCAACCTCGGTCTTCTTGAACTCGACGGCGGCGTTCAGAAGCAGGATCTTTGCGTCCTTGACGACGCGGGGCATGGCGGGGTGAACGCGCTCCTTGTCGATGATCATGCCTTCGACGATCTCGGACTCCTCGATAGACCCGCCGACCTTCTTCTCGACCTTCACGAAGTCGGTGTCGACGGTGCCGTCGGGATCAGCGACCATCGTGATTGCCTTGACGACAAGCTCGGTGAGTTTCTCCTTCGCTGCCTCGGCGCCCTTGCCGGTCATGGCGGTGTCGGCAAGTTTCTGGAGCATCACCATGTCGTCGGGTTTGACGTCGACGGCGATATTGTCGAGGATCTCCTGGGCCTTATCGGCGGCGACGCGGTAACCGTGGGCGATGACCGTGGGGTGCACGTCCTGGTCGAGGAGTTCCTCAGCCCGCTTCAGGAGCTCGCCTGCGATCACCACTGCCGTCGTGGTCCCGTCGCCGACCTCATCATCCTGGGTCTTGGCGATCTCGACCATCATCTTCGCGGCCGGGTGCTCGATATCCATCTCTTTCAGGATGGTCACGCCATCGTTCGTGATAACGACGTCGCCGATGGTATCGACGAGCATCTTGTCCATGCCCTTAGGGCCGAGCGTTGTCCGTACAGCGCTGGCGACGGCCTTTGCGGCGGCAATGTTGCCTGACTGTGCGTCACGACCACGGGTACGCTGGCTACCCTCTTTCAGAATAAGGATTGGTTGTCCTCCAAGACTAGACATAGGTATCACCGTTCTTAAGCGATAGAAAGGTAGGTTTGTAGTTCTATATAAAACTACTCACTCATTAATCATATCTATGAGTTCTGAGCCGTCTTCCATGGTGTGAAGATGCTCTTCGCCGATAAGAAGGGTTTTGCCGATTTTTTTCTGTTTTTTGTAATCCGTGACGACGCACATTGCAAATGTCTTCGTGAGATGCGAGATGTTGCCGATGAGGGAAGCGCGCTTTGCAATCTTCTGGGAGGTGCCGTATGCCGTCAGGATTGTATGTTTGTCAAAGAGCGCCAGCGCCTGGAACGGAGCCTGCCGCATCGCGTGGATCTCCATTCCCATACGTTCGAGGTCGACGAGGACGTCGCCGGTCGCAGACTCCGGGGGCACCTCAGGCCCGGGCTCGGGCGAACGATAGCCGACGAGCTCTATCATCTCGACGAGCTGGGCGCCGAAGAGTTCCTCAAGTCGTATCGCGACATCGAGCGTGGTCCCCATCCCGCTTTCGTATTTGCTGATGGCCCGGCGGGAGACCCCGAGGTGCGACGCGAGGTCCCCGAGCGACATCCGGGAACGCTCCCGCACCTCCCGCAGGAGGTCGCCCTTGATCTTCACGTAGAGGCCGCCGGGAGAGGCATAAACCATCGGCGAAAGCCCTTCCGCGAAGTAATCGTAGAGCGATTCCGGGCTGAGGGCAAAGAGCCCGTAGCGGATGTAGACAACGCCCCGCTCAAGGTCCGCGCCGCGTGCCCGTTCACCGACGATGAGAGGAGTGGCCTGAAGGTAGCGGGCGATCTGGTTGAGGTCCCAGGCGATATCGGCGCTCACACTGTCGATGTGGGAAGCAACTTTGATTATGACGAGGATGTCGCCTTTCTTCGCGAGGAGGTCGAAACTCCGCGGACGGATATTGCACCGCTCCGAGACATCGAAACCGGCGAGGAGCATGATGCTGATGACCATCTGAGGAAGGCGATCCTGTGACATATTCCTAAGAACCGATATAGCCGGAGAACGATATAAATGATAGGGTTATGTGGATCGGGATCGACGATACGGATTCCCCTGCAGGGATGTGCACCACCTATATCGGGGCAATTCTGGTGCAGCAACTCGAACACGCAGGGATGCGCATTCTCGATACCCGGCTGGTCAGGCTGAACCCGAACGTCATTCACAAGACCCGGGGGAACGCAGCGATCGCCATCGAAGCCGAGGGGGACACGGAGGCGGCGTTTGCACTTGCCTGCACCTGTGTGGAAGCACTCGCGGAGTTCGGCGCCGCCGGAACCAACCCGGGCGTGGTGGTCTCCCGCATCCGGCCGCCTCAGGATTTCTATTACGCGGCGCTCCGGGACTTCTGCACCGTGGACGAGGCCATAGGGGTGCTCGACTCGGTCGGGGCCCGCTACCGGGGCTACAAGAACCGGCGCGGCCTTATCGGTGCAACGGCGGCGATTGCGAGCGAATTTCCCGACCGGACCTACGAACTGCTCGTCTACCGGAAGCGGGAGAGATGGGGCACCCTCCGGCAGGTTGACGCGAGGAGCCTCTTTTGCGCCGAGGAGGAGACCTACCCCCATACCTGGGACACCGTGGACCGGGAGAACAACGTGGTGGTCTGCGCGCCCCACACGCCCGACCCGGTCCTCTTCGGCATCCGGGGGGAGAGTCCGGCCGCTGTCCGGGAAGCACGCTCCCATGTGCGCTCCGAGGAACCGGCCTGCGAACAGGTCTATACCACCAACCAGGGGACGGACGCCCACCTTGTCCCGGGGACGGCCGGAAAACTCCGCGAGGGGCGGTCGTATCTGGTGCGCGGCACGGTCGCGAAACCCCCGGTCACCGGGCCAGGCGGCCACGTCTCGCTCCTCCTTGCCGACGATGGAGAGGAGGTTCGCTGTATGGCCTACGAACCGACCAAGGGGTTCCGGGATGTTGTCAGGGAACTCGTCCCGGGCGATATGGTGGCCGTAACCGGGAGTTACAAAGGCGGGAGCCTCAACCTCGAGAAACTCGGAATCTCCCGCCTTGCGGACGCTCTCCGCATCCGCCCACCGATCTGCCCCGCCTGCGCAAAAAGGATGACGAGCGCGGGAACCCGAAAAGGCTACAAATGCCGGGTCTGCGGAGCTCGCAGCCGGGAGCCGGAGGTCGAGCGGGTGGAGCGACTGCTCCGGCCCGGATGGTATGAGGTCCCGCCGACCGCTCGCCGGCACCTTGCCCGGCCGCTGGTACGTGGTGTCCCCGTGTGGGAGGAGAGCATGCGCCAATCGAACCGGGAATGATTCCGTCGTCAATTAAACGGACTTTACAAAAAAAGATTTATAATGTTTGTGTGTTAACAAATCACTGGTGATCCCGTGCCGACTATCAGCGGCGAAGGCAGCCATGCTTCGACCCGTCCGCCCGCGGACGGTGCCGGCCCCGGGCAAACGGAGTGGAGCGGCGGTCTGTAACGATTCGCGGCCGAGCATGCACGGAGCGAAACGAAGATAACCCCGGGATGTTCTCTTCGTTTTCGGCCCGGAAGTCCGCTCTATAAAGAGATGGTCCGGTTCTCCGGACCCCCGACACGGCGGGACGAGCGGGATCATCCCGTGTCGGACAACCAGTCATCCCCTGTCTGGCAGCGGGGACCCGACAACCGGGTCTCCGCAACAATTCTTTTTTTCGTGGTCTCCGGTTTTCGGACGACGATCTTTCAGGGGAGATGCGAGAGTGCAGGCAAAGGTGCACCCCGGGGAGACGGCCAGGCGGCCCATCAAGAGGACCTATATGAAAAAGACGATCTATTATCGTGCATGAATACCAACGTTCTCCCAAGAACTGGTGTAACACAATCATGACCTTCAAATATGGGGATGCAGTAAAACAGGCACAGGTGCGCCCCGGGATGACGGTCGGCGAACTCGTCGACGAACTCGGGAAAGCCGGAGCCTACAACGGAGGATCGCTGTGGCAGGCGGTCAACATTTACGAGCGGATGCTCCGCGACGAGCAGGCCCTGAAGTTCTTCGGCCTCTCGGGGGCCATGGTGCCCGGCGGCATGGGAGGCATCGTCGCCGACCTCATTCGCCGGGGGCACATCGACATCCTCGTCTCGACGGGCGCAAACCTCACCCATGATGTCATCGAAGCGATAGGCTGCCACCACTACCACGGGACCGCGCAGGTCTCAGATACCGAACTCTGTGAGGAGGGAGTCAACCGGATCTACGACATATTCCTTCCGAACGAGGCGTTCATCAGATTCGAAGAGTTCATGCAGGAGACCTATTCGTCCATCCCGGAGGGCTCGACGGTCTCGATCTCCGGTCTCCTTAACCAGATCGGCGGCCGGCTTGAGACCGGGATCCTTGCGGCGGCGGCAAAGGCCGGGGTGCCGGTCTACTGTCCCGCCATCCAGGACTCCATGATCGGGCTGCAGTACTGGCTCTTTTCCCAGACGCATAAGGTCACGGTCAGCGCGTTCGACGACATGCACGGGCTCCTCGACCGGTGCTTCGAGGCAAAGCGGGCCGGGGCCCTCCTCGTCGGCGGCGGTGTCCCGAAGAACTACATCCTGCAGAGCAAACTGATGACCGAGAGCGGGTTCGACTATGCGGTGCAGCTCACCGGCGACCGGCCGGACCTCGGCGGCCTCTCGGGCGCGACGCTCGAAGAAGCCCGGTCGTGGGGCAAACTCACCGGAGAAGCCACCGCCGTGACGGTCTACGGCGATGCGACCATCAACCTGCCGCTCCTCGTGGCCGCAACCCTTGAGAGGCTGGAAGGGTGACCGAACTCATCCTCTCTCTCGATCTCTGCGACCGCCGGCAGGCGGCGAGCATTGCGGAGTCCTGTGCACCGTATATCGACGCGGTCAAGGTCGGCTACCCGCTCGTCCTCTCGGCCGGCCTCGGGATCGTACAGGACCTTGCCGGCCTCGGGCTGCCGCTCATCGCCGACTTCAAGGTTGCGGATATCCCGAACACCAACCGCCTCATCTGCGACGCGGTCTTCTCCGCAGGGTTTGACGCCGTGATCGCACACGGGTTCGTGGGACCCGACGCCGTGCGGACCTGCGTCGAGGTGGCGCACGACCGGGGCGGGGCCGTTTACGTCGTCGCCGAGATGAGCCATCCCGGGGCGGTCGAGTTCTTCCACGGCGGTGTGGCCGAGCGAATCGCAACGCTCGCCGTCAACTGCCGGGCCGACGGGATCATCGCTCCCGCCACCCGCCCGGACCGGATCGGCCGGCTCCGCGAGATCGTCGGCAGGAGGACGATCTATTCCCCGGGCGTGGGAACCCAGGGCGGCGACATCGATACGGTGGCCGGGCTCGTCGACGGGGTTATCGTAGGGAGGAGCATCTACGAGGCGGAAGACCCCGCGGCCGAAGCCAAACTTCTCTCCCGCATCCGCCGGTGATGAGTTCTCCGTTCCGATCCCCGCGCAAGGGAGATGACGAGCCCTATGAGTGATCTGAGGCGGATGCGGCTCACCCATTTCTAAGGGTTAATATATTTCCCTGCAGATACTGGTATCATGAACTGGAGCCCTGAACAGCTGGAACTGGCAGCGAAGTACCACAGCCTCGACGAAATACCCAAAGAAAAGCGGCGGTACAAGTGTCACACCTGCCACTGCGTCGTGGACGAGACCCCCTGCCCTAACTGCGGCGAGACCTCGCTCGAGATCATGTGCCCGCTCGACCATTGCGACTGTCACCACTCCATCGTCGAGAAAATCGAGTACTGCCCGCTCTGCGGCCATGCCATCTGTCCGGAGTGCGGGAGTCACGACGTCGTGCAGATCAGCAGGGTCACCGGATACCTCCAAGACGTCGCGGGCTGGAATGCAGGCAAGCAGCAGGAATTGAAAGACCGGGTCCGCTATTCCATCGTATGAGATACTTTGTCCGGGACGGAACTCTTTTTCTTCGCGGCCGGTTACGGGCGGCGAGCACCGGCGTCAACGGCGGCATCGCCGACGTCACGACGATGTTAAGCCACACCGTACCGCACGATTTCGAGGGCGACCCGGTACGCCATCTCTACCTCGTCGCCGCCAGGCACGGTCTCTTCCGTGAGTTTTTCGGACTCATGACCGCCGTTAGCATGCGGCATCTCTGCGTGCTCCAGTACGACTTCATCACGGTCTTCATCACCGCCGGGATAACGAACCCGACGGCCGCGTCCGCCGCTCCGCACACCATCAACATCATCGTCCACAGCCGGGAGGGGATGAGCGATGCGGCGCTCCTCGAGGCGATCATCACCGCGACCGGGGCGAAGGCCCAGGCGCTCCACGATCTCGGCTACGATGTTGACGCCACGACGGATGCTGTCGCCGTCGCCTGCGAGCGCGACGCCGTTCCCTCAGGACAGCGTTCGGTGCACACCTCCGCCGGGACGCTGACCGAGGTCGGCAGACGGGTCCACGCGGCCGTCCTGCACGGCGTCCCGGAGGCCCTCGCGCGGTGGCAGGGGGAGGTCCGGCGGAGCGAGCCGTCGTTCTTCATCTACAGCCGTTACGGCGGGGAGCACTGGGTGGAATGGCGGAAGGAGGGCTGCCCTTACTACCCCTGTCATTTTCCGGGACAGCGGTGCGACTACTGCTACTGCCCCTGCTACCCCTGCGCCGATGAGGAACTCGGAGAGTGGGTCGAGAGTTCGAGCGGCGGCAAGATCTGGGCGTGCACCGGCTGTACACTCCTGCACGTCCCCGGGATCGCGGATTACATTAAAAGAAATCCCGAGGCCACTCTTGCCGAGCTCAAGCGCCTTCGGGATAGGTTATAACCCGGGTTTACGCCTCGGCGATGCCGAGGGCGGAGAGCATCTCTTCGAGCGGGACGCCATGCGCCTGGGCGGCTTCCCGGATCGTCTCGTTGTTCGCGATGGCGCAGCCAAGGCAACCCATTCCGAACCGGAAGAGTACCTGTGCCGATTCGGGTTTCTCCCGGAGGAGGTCCGCGATTGTAGTGTCCGCATTCAATGCCATACAGCTGATGTTGTACCTGCCCCTATTTATACATCAAGGATGAGGTACGGAGACGCTCCGATTCGGTTGCGGACCCGTAAAACAGTGTCATCCGGCTGTCCCTGCAGACGGCGGACGGCCCCATGGAGACTGCAGATACGAACCGCTGATGCCGTGCCCTTTGCCGATCGGCTGCACCGCCGGGCTTTTATACGATGGCTCGCGGTTCATTTTCACACCGCGCACGGCATCTTTAATTTCTGATGAGTCGTCAGTACAGACTGGAGATGTAAAATGCACCTATCCGAGGTAACAGAGAGAATCTCCCGGAAACTCGAAGCAAAAGGCGCGCAGCCCGATCGACAGAAGATCGAATCGCGCCTTCACCGCCTCGTTGAAGAATTCGGCGTCAATATCGAAGAGGCCGAACGAACGGTAACCGCGGACCTCGCCCGCGAATATAACCTCACCGGCGTCGGAGCCGCCTCCACGGATCTCCGCCCGATAAGCGAGATCATTCCCGGCGACTGGGTGACGATCGAGGGAAAAGTCGTTGCCCTGACCCCGGCGCTCTCGCCCTCGATCGCTCAGACGGGGATCATTGCCGACTCGAGCGGCGCCATACGCTTTGTCACCTGGACCCGGGCGAACGCTCCCGCGATGGAGTACGGCCAATGGTACCGGATCGAGTCCGCGGTCGTCGACGAGTACAAAGGCGCACCGAACCTGAAGATCCACTCGGGCACCACGATCTCCCGGATGGAGAAGGATATACCGCTCCTCCCCTCGATCACGCCGATCACCGAGCTGAAACCCGGTGTCGGGAGCGTGCGGGCCAAGGTCGTCCAGGACTGGGAAGTGACCCACGACCGGATGCTCCAGACGGGGCTCCTCGGCGACGAGACGGGCACCATCAAGTTCGTCATATGGAAAGAAGAGGGCAAAGATAAACTGGACCTCAATGCTGTCTACAACATCTACTACGCCACCGTCGACGAGTACAACGGCAGGCTCTCCCTCTCCCTGAACACCGCGATGTACATCTCGGACGAAGGGGATATCGAGGTCGGGCGGAACGAGACCGAGATCCAGGGCGCTCTCGTTCACGTCGCTCCCGGCTCGGGCCTGATCAAGCGCTGCCCCGTCGAGGGGTGCAACCGGACGCTCTCCCGACAGAACTACTGTCCGGTGCACGAGATCCAGCCGGAGTTCCGCTACGACCTCCGCCTGAAAGCGGTCCTGGACGACGGGATGCGCGCCCATAACATCCTGATACAGCGCGACCTCGTCGAAAAACTCACGGGGCTCACCCTCGATGAGGCCGTCGGGATCGCGGAGTCGAACCCGCTCGGCATGGACGAGACCTTCTACCGCATCAGGGACGCGGTGCTCGGGCGCTACTATACCTGCAGCGGGAGCGAGTTCGGCGGCAGGCTGCTCGTCAACTCCTGTACTCCGGTCACGTTCAAGCCCGAGGAACTGGCTGCACTGCTGAACCGTGCCGGAGGTGAGCCGGCATGAAGCCCCAGGTCGCGTTCGAGCGCGAACCGGCACGCAGGGTCTTTGCATCCGAACTCCGGGAGACCCGCTACCAATTCAAGGACGGCGACGACGAGAAGAGCCCGACCTACGTCATCCTCCCGAGCGGCATCCGGAGCAACCGCATCTTCATCGTGGGGACCCTCACGGAGAAGCAGCGGCAGGGCGACCAGAACATCTTCTACCGCGGCCGGGTGGTCGACCCGACGGGCACCTTCTTCATCATGGCGGGGTCCTACCAGCCCGAAGCGATGCAGCAGCTTGCCCGGATCGAGCCGCCGGCGTTCGTCGCCGTCGTCGGGAAACCGAACCTCTACACGACCCCGGACGGAACCTGCCTGGTCTCGGTCCGGGTGGAGTCGATCTCGGTCGTGGACCGCGAGACCCGCGACCTCTGGGTTCTGGACACCGCCCGCGAGACCCTGGACAGGCTCGATGCGTTCGGCACCACCGACGACTCCCGGAAGGCCCAGGAGGAGTACGGGACGCAGCCGGATATCTACCGAAAGATCATCTACGACGCACTCGCCCAGGTGCAGTTGTAGGACCGCGACGCCGACCATAATATTAGACCAGGAGGCCCCATGCCCGATCGCCCATACCGGGCCCTCAACGACTGGATCGCCCGCGAAGCAATCCCGTTCTCTCTCGACTCGCCCAAAGCCTTAAACAACGCCGTCGACTCAATGACGGCCGCGCTCGGCGACTCCGTGGAACTGCTCGGTCTTGGAGAGGCGCTCCACGGCGGTGAGGAGGGCCTCATCCTCCGCAACCGGCTCTTCGAGCGCCTTGCTACGGCGCACGGTTATTCCGCCATCGCCATCGAGAGCAGTTTCCCCCGGGGGTGCCTGGTGGACGGGTACGTGGCCGGCCGGGGCCCGGCCTCGTACGCTGCCGTGCAGGATGCCGGGTTCAGCCACGGCTTCGGCCGGCTCGACGCGAACCGTGAACTCGTGGAGTGGATGCGGGAATACAACGCCGATCCGGCCCACCGCATCAAACTCCGGATCTACGGCTTCGATACGCCGACCGAATTCGGCAGCAGCGACAGCCCGCGCCGGCTCCTGCAGTTCGTTCTCGACTACCTCTCCTCGGTCGACAGTGCCGCAGGCGCGGCGTATCGCGAGCGGATCGAGGCGCTCCTCGGGGATGACGCCGACTGGGAGGACCCCGCGACGGTCTTCGACCCGACGAAGTCGGTCGGCCAATCCCCGGCCGCAACCGCGCTCCGGGTCGAGACCGAAGACCTCATTGCGGAACTGCACGCCCGCCGCCCCGAACTGAGGGTGCTCTCCGGCAACGACCGCTACCGGGAAGCGATGCAGTATGCAGCGGCCGCGCGCCAGCTCCTGAACTACCACGCCGCACTCGCGCGAAATCCGGGCGACCGGGTCTCCCGGCTTCTCGGGATGCGCGACGCGGCGATGGCGGACAACCTGGCGTACATGGTCGCCCGCGAGCGCGACCGGGGAGGAAGGGTCTTCGCTTTCGCACACAACAGCCATCTTCAGCGCGGAAAGATGGAATGGCGGTTCGGCACCGACCTCTACGAATGGCATCCGGCGGGAGCGCACCTTGACGCGATCTTCGGCCCGCGCTACGCCGTCGTCGGGTCGGCGGTAGGCGTTTCGGACGAAAACGGCATCGGCCGGCCGGAACCCGGCACCCTCGAGGCCCTCCTCACCGCCGGCCCGGGTCCGGTGCGGCTCATCCCGACGCACAGAGGAGAACGGCTGTCCGGTTCGGCAACCGCAACTCTCCCGACCCGTCGGGGTAGTACGAAGAACCCGGGCTACTTCCCGCTCACCCCCCGGAGCCTCACCGACTTCGACTGGCTGGCGGTCCTGGACGCAACGGGATACGCCCGCGGCGGGCCGCCGCTGCAGCAGTGAGACGCCGGACAACAGGGGCGTTCGCCCCGGGCGGCACTGTGCCAATCGGGAAGAAGTTGTTCGCCGATCTCGCAGGATACGCCTGCAGGCGAAACTTCGGTCCCGACGAGAGGGTTGTTACGGACGAGGGGCTCGTTCGAGAGAGGAGTCAGGAGAACGCATGAGCGCCGAAAGCATCAAAGAAGCACTGGAAACCCGGCAGGTCGGGATCTACTTCGGCGCCGTTCTGACGGCCGGGGTCGCGGCTTTGCTGGCGCCCGAGATCGCCGCCGTCAGGACCGGCATCAATCCGGCGCTCGCACTGATGCTCTTTTCGACCTTCCTGCAGGTCCCCCTCGCCGATCTCGGGAAAGCCGTAGTACACGTCCGTTTCATAGCGGCCCTACTCACCGCGAACTTCATCGCCATTCCGCTTCTTGTGACGGCGCTCGTGCAGTTCCTGCCCGACGACCCATCGGTGCGGTTCGGCGTGCTCCTGGTTCTGCTTGCACCCTGCATCGACTACGTCGTGACCTTCTCCCATCTCGGCCGTGCCGACGCCCGCCTTCTGCTCGCGGCAACTCCAGCCCTCCTCATTACGCAGATGCTGCTCCTGCCGGTCTACCTCGGCGCCTTCCTCGGGACCGACGCAGCCGGTCTTGTTCAGGCCGGGCCGTTCGTTCAGGCATTCGTATGGGTGATCGCCGTCCCGCTTCTCTTCGCCGCCTTGGTACAGTTGTGGACGGCGCGGAGCCGAACCGGCGAGCGGGTGTCGACGGCGTTCGGATTGCTTCCGGTGCCGGCAACCGCGCTTGTGCTCTTCGTCGTCGTCTCGGCTGTGGTGCCGCAGCTCGGGCCGGCGAAGCAGACGGCCCTATGCGTCGTGCCGATCTACCTAGCCTTTGCCGTACTCGCCCCGCTGATCGGGTGGTCCGTTGCACGCCTGTTTCGGCTCGACGCGCCTACGGGACGGGCCGTCGCATTCAGTGCGGCCACGCGAAACTCGCTTGTCGTACTGCCGCTTGCTTTTGCCGTGCCGGGAGCGGGCCCGGTTCTGCCGGCGATCATCGTCACACAGACGCTCGTCGAACTGACGGGCGAACTGGTCTACATTCGGCTGATCCCACGGCTGGGAAACCGCAACTCCGTAACCGCGATTTAACCTGCAGTCTTACCCGGAGGATACCGGTTTACTCCGCCGGTTCCTGCCGCGCTCCCTTCCATTCCCCCTTCAGTTCGGGGTAGTCGGCGAGGATCTTGCTGACCGTACTCCTGCTGATGTCGAACATCCTGCAGATCTGGCTGATGCTCGTTCCTGCCTGCCGTATCGTGAGAAGAGCCTCGACCTGACCCTCGTTGAGCGCCCTCGGCCTCCCGATAGGCCTCCCGTCCCCTCTCTTTGTCTTCTTCGAGGCTGGGGGTGCCGCCTTCCGGGTACTCTCCCGGTACCGGTCCATGTATGCGATGAAGTTGCCGACGGCCTCCCTCCGGAGTTCCGGGTCGTCCCGGTGCCCGAAGAAATCGTTGTTCACGCAGTAAACCGTGCAGCGATCGTTTAACGTTTTGAGGGCTGCAAGCCCGCTGTCCATATCCTTGGCAAGATCGGCAAGATCATAAATGATGATCTCAGAGCAGTTATTGACGGTGCAGTATTCCAGCATCGCCGCAAAACCCTTCCGTTTCTCCGGAGGCGTTGCGTTCGCCCGGTGGTCGCGGAAGATTTCAACAATACGAAATCGATATTTACAATAGTTCTCGACTTCACCCTGTTGTGCTGCGAAATCTCCTTTCTTTCTTGTATTCAGGTATGCCACAGCATCTTTTTTCATCCGTTTATGGTGCCGTATAATCGTATATATTATTTTTGAAGGTGCACGAACGACGCCGGTTTACGGCACGGCACAGGACCCCGTGCAAATATCTGCTCTTCGCCGGAGAATGTAAAAAAAGGTCCTTCCGAAGAGGTTCGTCGGATCGGGCGCGGGGCCCGAAAAAAAGCACGGTTACGCCGGTCGCCGCGACTCCCACCGGTCCAAGACCTCCCTCCCCTCGACGAAGACAAGCCCGTGCTCCCGCGCGTAGGCCATCGCGCCCTCCTTCGAGAGGGCAAGCCCCGTCCTGTCGTCCAGCATCTCGCAGATCGTGACCGCCGGGGTGATATTTGCCATACCGGCAAGCGCGATCGAAAGTTCGGTCTGCCCGTGCCGCTCGTCGAGCAGCCGGTCGGCAGCCCGGAGGAGAGCAACGTGGCCGGGCGTCCGGAAATGTGCGGCAAAATCGTGCCCGCCGCCGTTGAGCGACTGCTTCACCTCGTCCGCCACGGCGGTGACGGTCAGGGCGCGGTCGCGGTCCGTGATCCCGGTATAGGTATCCCGGTGATTCACCCAGAGCGAGAACGACGAGTGGTTCTTTGGATCGTAGGGGACCTCGCCGTCCTTCTCGACGAGGCTGCAGCCCCGGAGGACCTCGTGGGCAAACGGCAGACCGAGCCGTTTTGCGGCCTCAGGATGCACCGCCGTGCAGATCAGTCCGCCGCCGTCTTTGCGCATCTGCCGGATGTGAGCGGGCGTAACCGCATCAGACCGGATTGCAAAGTCGGTCTCGCGCTCGCGGTTGTCAAAATCGTAGAGCAGGATGAATTCGCCCTTCGCCAGGGCCTCTATAGCTGCATCAATCATGGGCAATCTCCACCTCAATCATATCGTTATCGTTTAAGTCCAAGACCTTGCGAAGCTCGCACCCGGCGATAACCTCGACGATATCCTCCGGGTAATGGGTCCGGGAAGGCTCGACAATGGCGCATTTCTGACCCCCGATACGGCAGGGGAGCACTCGGGCGCCGCCGAACGTCCGCTCGTCGGCAGTAAACCCCGGAACCTCGATCCAGCCCGCGTGATCAAGGTGTTTGCGGACCTCGATGCTCGCGGTATCCAGTCTGATATTCAGGGTGCCGGGGAAGGGTTCAAACCCGAGATACTCGCCGAACCGCTCCTTGTAATGGGGGAGGCTCATGTAGTAGCGCCCCTCGCCAAGCCCGCTGATCACGGTCCCGGCGAGGACGTATCGCCGCTGTTCCGGGTTGAATATCCTGACGTAGTCCGCATACTCACGCTTCAACGCCTGCTCGCCCCCCCTGGAGACCGCGACATACTGGCCGTCGGGTTTCATCGACCGGACGATAAACTGCTGCCGCTCAAGCGCGATCAGCCGCCGTGAAGCCGTCTGGGGGCTGATACCCAGTTCCTTCCCGAGCGACTGTGAGGAGAGCCGGATCGGGCCCCGGCACCCCCCGAGCAGGGCGATCGTCTTTAAGGACTGCAGGTCTTCCGATTCAACCATCGTACCATTATTGAGATGCATACTATATACGGGTTACGCAACGATCTCAGGCACGGCCGACTTCGTGAAATGTCGAAGTGGGATACGCTAATTATTTAAGTGGCGGTGCTGAGAGTACTTGCATGAAATCCGGAGTGCGGCATCAACTTGCCGAGAAAATGGCAGGAGAGATCACACTTTCGGACTCACCGGGTCAGGCTCTCAAGAAATGGCGGCAGAGTTTCGACATTCCGCAGGGACTTCTTGCCGAGCGCCTTGAGGTCTCGCCCTCTGTTATCAGCGACTACGAAAGCGGACGAAGAAAGAGTCCGGGAACCGCCATCGTCGGCAAGATTGTCGACGCGATCCTCGCAATCGACGAGGACAACGGCGGTCGGTACATTAACAAATTTGCTAAAATTCTGTACAGTGAGTTCGACGAAGACGTCATCTACGACATTCATGAGTATGCGTCCCCCGTGGGTCTTGCGGAATTCGCCGAAGCCATCGGCGCCGCCACGCTCTGCGGTCCGATGGACCAGACCGTTTATGGGTATACGGTTGTCAACAGTCTCCATGCGATCCTCCAGCTCTCTTCGAGCGAGTTCAACCGCATCTACGGCTGGAGCACGGAGCGTGCCCTCATCTTCACCGAAGTCTCAACCGGGAAGTCGCCCATGGTGGCGATCCGGGTCACGCCGTTCAAACCCCGCTGTGTGGTGCTTCAGGGCATCAGCCCGGAAGCGGTTCATCCGCTGGTCCTGGGTCTCGCGGAGCGCGACCGGATCACCGTACTCTGCACCGAGATGGACGTCCAGACGATCATCAGTTCATTACGAGGAAAGTTATGGTAGGCATCTATTCATACGGCGTCCATATCCCGCGATATCGGATTAAAGTCCCGGAAATCGCCCGGATATGGGGTGCCAACGCAGAGGACATCACCCGGGGTCTCGGGGTCTTTGAGAAGTCCGTTCCCGATCTCGATGAGGATACCACAACGATCGCCGTCGAGGCGGCCCGCGCCGCTCTCCGGCGGAGGACCGTCGACCCGGCGTCTATCGGCGCTATCTACGTAGGGAGCGAATCGCACCCCTACGCGGTCAAGCCCACCGCCTGCACGGTCGGCGAGGCGATCGGGGCGACCCCCAATATGACCGCCGCCGACTACGAGTTTGCGTGCAAGGCGGGGACGGCCGGCATCCAGACCTGCATGGGTCTTGTCAAGAGCGGGATGATCCCGTTCGGGATCGCCGTCGGCGCGGACGTGGCTCAGGGGGCTCCCGGCGACGCGCTCGAGTACACGGCTGCGGCCGGCGGGGCTGCGTTCGTCATCGGCGAAGGGGAGACCATCGCCGATATCAACCGGACCTGCTCCTACACCACCGACACGCCCGATTTCTGGCGTCGGGAAGGGCAGAACTACCCCCGCCACGGCGGGCGGTTCACCGGTGACCCCGGCTACTTCAAGCATGTTCAGGGCGCCGCACGGCTGATGCTCGACACGGTGGGGACGAGCCCGAAGGACTACGACTACGCCGTCTTCCATCAGCCGAATGCGAAGTTCCCGCAACGGGCGGCAAAGATGCTCGGCTTCTCCAATGAGCAGATCCGGCCCGGGCTTGTCGTCCCGAGGCTCGGTAATACCTACTCCGGAGCATCGATGATCGGGCTTGCGGCAACGCTCGACGTGGCGAAACCCGGCGACCGGATCTTCGTCACCTCGTTCGGGTCCGGGGCCGGAAGCGACGCCTTCGACATCACGGTCACCGATGTCATCGAGTCGGAGGAGTTCAACCGGGCGGCGGCGCCGACCGTGGAGCAGGTGCTCGCGAACCCGATCTACCTCGACTATGCACTGTATGCCAAACACAAGGGAAAGATCGTGATGCAGAAATGAGAGATGTAGCAGTGATCGGAATCGGGTGCACGGAGTTCGGGGAGCACTGGAGCACCTCGTTCCGCGACCTCTTCGTCAAGGCGGGGACGCTGGCGCTCGAGGATGCCGGGGTCTCCGGCGAGATGATCGACGCCCTCTATGTGGGGAACATGAGCGCCGGGAGGTTCGTCGAACAGGAGCACATCGGGGCCCTGATCGCGGATTACGCCGGACTCGCGACCAAGAACATCCCGTCGACCAGAGTGGAGGCGGCCTGCGCCTCCGGCGGACTTGCTTTCCGGCAGGCGGCGATTGCGGTCGCAAGCGGCATGGAGGACGTCGTGGTCGCGGCGGGAGTCGAGAAGATGACCGATGTCGGGACCGGGGCGAGCGTGGATATGCTTGCGAGCGCCGCGGACCGTGAGTGGGAGGGGTTCGCCGGAGCGACCTTCCCCGGGCTCTACGCGATGATCGCAACCGACTACATGCACCGCTACCCGCTCACCCGGGAGCAGCTTGCAGAGGTCGCGGTGAAGAACCACGAAAACGGTGCAAGGAACCCGATTGCCCAGTTCCGGAACCGGATCACGGTCGACACGGTCCTCTCCTCCTCGCTGGTCGCCGACCCCCTGCGGCTCTTCGACTGTTCGCCGATCACCGACGGGGCGGCGGCGGTCGTGGTGGTGCCGCTTGAGCGCGCCCATGAGTTCACCGACTCACCGGTACGGGTGCTCGCAAGCGCCCAGGCGAGCGACACCATCGCGCTCCACGACCGGCGGGACATCTCCACCCTGGACGCCACCGTCACAGCAGGGAAGCGGGCGTTTGCCCAGGCGGGCCTCACCCACAAGGACATCGATATGCTCGAAGTTCACGACTGCTTCACCATCGCCGAGATCTGTGCGATTGAGGACCTCGGGTTCTGCAAGAAGGGCGATGCGGGCAGGCTCACCGAGGAGGGAGTCACGGCCCTCAACGGGGACCTCCCGGTGAACACAAGCGGCGGCCTGAAGGCCTGCGGCCATCCTGTCGGCGCGACGGGGATCAAGCAGATCTGCGAGATCGTCACCCAGCTCCGCGGCGAGGCTACGGGCCGGCAGGTGGACGCGGAGATCGGTATGGCCCACAACGTGGGCGGGACCGGCGCGACGGTCGTCGTGCACATCCTGGGGGCGTAAAAATGTCGGTTTCACGATTCTGGAGAAAGATCCCGCAGCGGTACAACCTTGTCGGGACACAGTGCACGACCTGCGGGCGCTACTTCTTCCCGCCCCGGTCGCTCTGCCCCGACTGCCGGAGGAGCGGCCACATCGTCGACCACAAGTTCAACGGTGAGGGGACGGTCGTCACCTACACGGTGATCCGGTCGGCAAGCGATCAGTTCGAGCATACCACCCCCTACGTCCTTGCTATCGTTAAACTCGACGAGGGCCCGAGGCTCACCACCCAGGTCGTCTGCGCGCCCGAGGACGTGAAGATAGGGATGCGGGTGAAAAGCGTCTTCCGCCGGGTGACGGCGGACGGCGAGAGCGGCACCATCCACTACGGCACGAAGTTCGTGCCGGTGGAATAATATTCAAATTTTTGTCTCCGGGGCTTTTTCGGGCTTCGGACTAAAAGGGATCACGCTCGATACTCTTTTTTTTGACGCCCGCACCCACCCTTCCGGCTAGTCGCGCTTCGCATGAGGCTCTAGCGCCCCTTGCATTGAAAACTCACACGAAGTGCGACTGTCCGCAGGGTGCGGTGGTTTATCAAAAAACTGGATGGAACCGAAAGGTTGCGAGCCGCGAAGACCGGTACCTGTCCCCTTCGCGGCTTCGCGTGAGTCATGCCGCGGCCCAATCCACCTACACCGAAGACTCGCCCGAACCTTCTTTCTCAACAGTAATATCGTACACCGCGTGCCACTTCCCCGGCGAGTAGGTCCTGACCACGCGTTCGACGACCTCTCCCCGGGTGACCGCACGGATCAGGGGGAGGTACTCCCCTTCCCGCTCCTCCAGGGCGTAAAGGTGGATGGTCCCGCCGTCCCGGCAGAGCCGGGCGGCTGTCAGGAGGAACTGCGGTGCGGCCAGGGGGAGGTTCATGACGATCCGGTCGAAGGGGGAAAAATCGAGCCGGAGAAGGTGTCCGGCGTCCGCGAGCATCGGGATGACGTTTTCCGCCCGGTTGAGCGCGATGTTATGGATCATCAGGTGGACAGCGGCGGGGTTGAGGTCCGCGGCGACGACGAAAGCGGCCCGGCGGGCCAGGGTGATCGCAAACGGCCCGACGCCGGCGAACATATCGAGCACCCGCTCCCCCTCCTCCATCGCGCGAAGGACCCGCTGCCGTTCGGTCGAGAGCCGGGCCGAGAAGTAGGCGTGGGCGAGGTCCACGTCGAAGCGGAGACCGTACTCGGTCACCCGGGTGCGGGTGGACGGGACCCCTGCAAGGACGGCGAACCGGCGGATGCGGTACTCCCCCTCGACCGGGGTCTCCGGGAAGAGCACCGTCGCGAGGGACGGCCGGGCGGCGAGCAGCCGCCGGGCGCCCCCGGGGTCGTTCTCCTGCATGATGGCTATCCCGCCCACGAGCTCGTGGCGGGGGAGAACGACCTGTTCCGGCACAGCCTCAAACTCGCACCGGAGAGCGCCCGGGACCTCTCTTACGACCGGAAAGAGGACGGCGCCCCCCTCGGGGCGCGGCTTACAGCGCCGGTCAAGGAGCCCCTCGCCAAGCAGCCGGTGCCGTGTCTCTTCAGCCTCCCTCTTCTCCACCGCAAGGCACCACTGTTCCTTTCGCACGCCGACCACCAGCCATCTTTAGGTATGAGTCCTCATACTATTCATGGATGATTACACGAGGAGGCTGAAAGAAGGCTCCCTCAAACTCTACGCGCTCGAAAAGGAACTCCCCCCGGAGGAAGCGGTCCGGGTGCGGCGGACCTTCATTGAGGAAGAGACCGGCACCGCCCTTCCCGCGGTGGGGTCGTTTACCATCGGGATCGACCGGGTGGTGAAACGCAATATCGAGAACATGATCGGCGCGGTGCAGGTGCCGATCGGCGTCGCGGGACCGCTTCCAGTGAAGGGGGAGTACGCCCGCGGGTCCTACTACCTCCCCCTGGCGACGACCGAAGGAGCGCTCGTGGCATCGGTGAACCGCGGGTGCTCCCTGATCACCCGGGCGGGGGGTGCGGACGTGCGGATCATGCGCGACGGGATGACCCGGGCGCCGGTTTTTGCCGCACGCGACGTCGTCCACGCCCGTGAAGTGGTCGCCTGGGTGGACGAACACACCGCCGAAATCCGCGAGACGGCGGAGAGCACCACGAAGCACGGGGAGTTTCTCGAAGCCGTCTCCTACGTTGCGGGGACGAGCGTCTTCGTCCGGCTCGAGTTCGACACCAAGGACGCCATGGGCATGAACATGGTGACGATCGCAAGCCAGAAGGTGGGCGAGCTCATCGAACGGGAGACCGGGGCCCGCCTCGTCTCCACTTCCGGGAACATGTGCACCGACAAGAAGCCGGCGGCGATCAACCTGGTCCGGGGCAGGGGAAAGACCGTGGTCGCGGGCGTGCGACTGACCGACGAGATGGTCGCCGACCTCCTGAAGACCGATTCTGAGACCCTTGTCGCGGCAAACTACCGCAAAAACCTTGTGGGCTCGGCGCGGGCGGCCTCGTTCGGGTTCAACGCCCACGCAGCGAACGTCGTCGCCGCCATGTTCATCGCCTGCGGACAGGACCCCGCCCACGTCGTCGAGGGGAGCACCGCGATCACCACCGCCGACCGGGTAGACGGCGGCGTCTACGTCTCGGTCACCCTCCCCTCGCTCCCGGTGGGAACGGTCGGCGGCGGCACCGGGATTGATACCCAGCACGAGTGCCTCGCGATGCTCGGCGTCGCCGGAGGCGGCGACCCGCCGGGGACCCACGCGAAAGCGCTTGCCGAGATCGTTGCCGCCGGGGTGCTCGCCGGAGAACTCTCCCTCCTCGGCGCCCTCGCGGCCCAGCACCTTGCCAGGGCCCACCAGGACCTCGGCAGGGGATAACATCCCCTTTCTAAAACCGGAACCACTTCATCATGACGAGGGCATCCTCCTCGTTCGCGTAGTAGGAATCTATCTGGAAGACCTCCTGGTAGCCGAGGCGGTGGTAGAACTCCTGAGCGCCGGTATTGGTGATCCGGACCTCGAGCTGGACACCGCTCGCGCCTAAAACGGCATACTCCTGTTCCAGGCGACGGATGAGCTGCCACCCGACTCCCCGGCGCCGGTATCCCGGAGCGACCGCGAGGTTCATAATATGCCCATAAACCTCTTCTCCGGTGTCTTCAACGCCCCCGGCAACGAATCCCGCCAGGTTGCCGTTGTTTTTGGCCACAAAAAATGTCTCGGGGTAGTAGGCGAGCGATTCACGGAGCGTCCTCTCATCCCACGGGTCGACGAACGCCGCTTTCTCGACGGCAACTATCTGCGGGACATCGACGGGTTGTGCCCGGTGAATGGTGAATTGAAGCGGCATCATAGTTACCGGCCTTTCCTTTGCGGAGTGCCTTATCTAATATAATGTCAGGAGACAAAATAATAGCCACATACGAGTGGCGGTTTCCATGGTTCAAATCTATCGGTTCGCAGCGGTTCGCCCTGAACGTCGGTACTCTGAAAAGATACCTTCTGTGCCGTACGATGTGGTGACGGCGGATGAAGCCCGGGAATGTATTGAGAAAAACCCTCTGAGTTTCCTGCGGGTCAGCCGGCCAGACGCCGAACTCCCCGACCTCCCCCCGCACGACGACCGGGTCTACCGGCGGGCGCGGGAGGTCTTCGACGGCATGCTTGCAGACGGTCTTATGCAGCGCGACCCGGACCCCGGGATGTACGTCTACCGGGCCGTCCAGGGCGACGAGGAGTTCGTCGGGCTGGTCTGCTGTGTGGCGACGGAGGACTATGAGAACCGACGGATCCGACGGCACGAACTCACCCGATACGACAAGGAGGAGGACCGAACCCGGCACATCGACGCGGTCGGGGCCAACACCGGCCTTGTCTTCCTGCTCTACCGCGACCCCGGCGAGATCTTCCCCTACGTCCACTCTCTCATCGACGGAACGGGGCCCGTCGGGAGCACCGTAACCGGATCTGGCGCGCTTCACGAGGTCTACCGGGTCACCGACGGGGCGGCCCTTTCGCACCTTGAAGACCTCTTTGCGACGGTGCCGGAGGTCTACATCGCGGACGGACACCACCGGGCCAAATCGGCGGTGAACGTGGCGGAACGGCGACGGAAAGCAGGAAGGTTCACCGAAGAGACCGGGAAGTTCATGGTGGTCCTCTTCGCCCACGACCGGGTCCGTATCCACGGCTACAGCCGGCTTGTTGCGGACCTCGGCGGCTACACCCTCCCGGGATTCATCGACGCGCTCTTCGCGGCAGGCTGGGACGTCCGGCCCTACGGGAAGGTCGACGATACGGGCTACCAGATCCCGCCGCTCGCGACCGGGAACGGGCCGGTGCATGTCATGCACTTCTACCTGCAGGGGACCTGGTACGAGGTCTCCCGGCCGGTCGCCGACCCCGCCGACCTGATCGGGTCCCTGAACGTCTCGGTGTTGCAGAAAAAGATCCTCGAAGGGATGCTCGGCATCGCCGACCCCCGGGGCGACCCCCGGCTCAACTACATGGGCGGGGCAAAACCGCTCTCCGAACTCGAACGGCTCGTCGACTCCGGGAAGTACGCACTCGCAATAGCGATGCAGCCGGTGCGGGTCGAGACGGTGCTTGCGATCGCCGATGCGAACGGCATCATGCCGCCGAAATCCACCTGGTTCGAGCCGAAACTCCTTTCGGGGCTTGTCATCCACACAATCGATTGAGCAACCCGGATCACCGCCCTTACCTTTTTTGTTCCGGCATCCGGGGTGGTGCAGGGAGGGATTCCAATCGCAACAATTGCGCGGGAGAGGGTGATCCCCTCACCAGCGCCGGGAGTACTCCTGCGAACAGGCGTAGCAGACGAACTTCCCGCCCTCGACCCTGACACGGGATTCAGCGGTCATCTCGCCGCACTTTGCGCACGGCACCGACCGAAAGATCCGGGCCCGCTCCGGGATCTTGACGTCGACATCCCGGACGGTGAAGAGTTGTTCGGCGGGCAGGTCCAGGACGGCCTCGACCACCCGGTCCACCCGCTTGCGGTACTCGGCCTGCTCGGCGGCGGAGGCGTCGCCCCGGAACACCCGCGCCCGGAGCGGCGCAAGATCAGGGTCGAGCGAGTCGGTGTCGAACGACGGGTTTGCCGCGATGCGGACTGCATCGCCGGTCCGGCGGTTGATGAAGGTAAAGGCGTGCTTGCCGTAGTCTTTGAAGAGGAGGTTTCCCTTTCCTGCGGTGCAGCCGGTGAGGACCTGGATGGCGTCGACGCCGCAGGCGTCGGTCTCGGCGATGGTAACAATCTCCTCGTCCTCCGATCTGCCGGAACGGAGCCGGTCAAGGGCGATCTCGGCCGCTCGATAGCCCAGCGCAAGGCCGGGGCAGACGTGACCGTGAAAGGCGGCCGCTTCGGCGAACCGGCTGTGTGCTTCCCCCGGACCTCCGGGAGGCGTAGTATTACACATAATCCTACCTTGCGTGAAATATTGTTATCTGCCGATGAATATATGTTACGATGCCGTGCCGCGCCTCTCCGTCCGGCCGCGGGAAGAGACCCCGGCGTATAACGGTCCGGACAACCCGAACCGCGAACCAATCGAACAGGAGAAATATTTTTGCCGTCGGAGACCGGCACGTTTCCAATATCCAGCCAAAAGAGCAGATTTTTGAAGATGCAATAGCGGGGGTTATTTATATACCTTCATGTATAATGACTGCTCTACATGAGAGTCCCCGGAGGAGTCCTGACCCTTCTTGCCGCAATCTGTATCCTCTGCACCGCGTGCGGTTGTCTCGGCGCGTCTCCGCCGCCGTCGGGCGGCGGGATCACCCCTATCGACGTGCCGGAGCCGCCGGGGACATCGACCCTCGCCGGGGCCCTTGCGGAGCTGGACCTCATCCAGGCCGAGGGCGACCTCAACGTCACCGGCACCATGGTGCACCAGGTGCTCGGGACCGGCGTGAACCTCGACGGTCAGGCCGCCGCCTGGGGCCTCGGCCTCCGGGATGGGGAAGAGGTGCGCTGGCTGACCTTCGGTCCCACGGGCTGGAAGGAGGTCTCGCTCCGTGCCCCCCTGCCCGCCGAAGAGGTAAACCTCGACGACGTCCTCTCCCCCGAAGACCTCCTCCGCGGCCACGAGGGGACGCTTTCGCCCGCGATGGAACGCCTCGGTGCGGATACGGTCGATCTCGCGCTCGCGGAGGGAGTCTATACCGTCACCGTCCGGTCGGATGCGGGGATGGAGAACTTCGCGTTCCGGGCGGACACCGGGGAGGCGATTGTATGAGACCGGGTGCCGATGACGGGGTGATGTCGATTGACTTCCTCGCGGGATTCACGATCTTCATGCTTGCCCTGATCGTGGTGGTGGGCATGGTGCCGGGGCTCCTTGCGGGCCTTGCGAGCAGCGGCATCGACTACGACGCGGTCGCCTACAGGACGGGGGTGATCCTCGTCGAGGACCCCGGCTGGCCGGTCTACCCGCCCTGGGAGATGACCGATCCGGCTCATAAGGATGACATCCAGCGAATCGGGCTTGCGGTCTCGAAGGACACCCCGAACATCCTCCTCTCGACGAAGGTCGAGAGGTTCTTTAACGAATCGTTCTTTGACACGGAAGATTACCGCAGCAAGGCGATCTTCGGCGACATTCCGTATTCTTATAACTTTTCACTCAACATCTCTCACCCGGATGGCAATTACGAGCTCAAGCAGGCCGGCGACCCCCTCCCCCCCGGCCACGGCTACATCCGCCGGGCGGTGAAGATCAAGGAGCCGGGGGTGGCAAAGATTGAGTATGACCAATACACTAATTCCACGCTTGATGACTCGACCCCCCGGATGTTCACCATCCGGCTCAACTTCAGTCACCTGCTAAACCAGTCCATCGGCCCGGCCTACCGAATCGACCCGCGGACCGAGCCGGTGAGGGTCAACATCAATATGACCGGATACCTCAACCCCGGCACGAACGCGACGCTTCAGAGCGTGACGTTCTGGAAGATGGACACGACACGATCGAACCCCGGGTTCACCCCGATCCCGTTCTCCTACGACGTGAAAGATTCGGACCTCTACACCCTCACTCTCGACGGGAGTTCAAGCGACCTCCTGCCGGACATACCGGTCAAAACGAACATCTCTTTCGTGCTGAAACCGGCGGCCACCTCCCTCTTTACCTTGGACCAGAACAGCATCCTGGATATCCGGTTCATCTTCGATGACAGTCCTCAGCGGACCACCCTCAACGGCACCTACCTCTACGACTATGATAGCGTCCCTCCCCCTCCTCTGAAACCCGGCGTCCTGGAGGTGGCGATATGGTGAACGATGCGGGGCAGCTCTACACGATGGAAGGGGTCGCGGCGGGGCTCATCATGCTTCTCACCGCGTACATCGTCGTCAGCACGACGAGCGTCTACACTGCGGGAGATACCCACATCCCGGATATGCAGCTCGAGCAGCTCGGGAGCGACGTCCTCGCGATGATGGATACGCCGGATGCCGCGGGAGGCGAGAGCCGGCTGGTCGAGTTTGTCAACGAGAATAAGGGCCCTGAATTCAAGAATGCGTTCCTGAACTACTGCAACGCAACAACGAGCGGTACTCTCGATAACCTGCATATGAGTGCGAACGTCACTTACCGGGATGATGACGCGATTAAAGAACATCAGTTCGTTGAGCCAGACGAAACATGGACGGGGCGGGAATCCGCCGTACGGGTGACCCGGTGGGTTCAGTTGGATTATCAGAGCAGTCGAACACACTATGATAAAACAAGGGCCCAGGCCGTCCTCGTGGAGGTGCTGTTATGGCGCGTATGAATGAAGACGGCCAGTGGATCGTGCTGATGGGGCTCCTCGTCGCCCTGGGGCTGTTTTTCCTTGCGCTGATCATCAACCAGTCGGCGCTCGTCGGACAGACGACCGCGGAAGGCGTGCTCGAGTTCCCGAAGAACGATATCCGGGACCTGCGGGAAGCGGTATTCGACTACGTCGATGCTTACGAGAAGCACGATTCCGATCCGAGTAAGATCCGCAACGACATCGTCGCGATATCGCTCGAACGAAAGAACGCCGTGGTGTATTTCGAGAACGAAACGCCGCGGGACGTCTCGGGGCGCATGCTCCACCCGGTGACCATCCACTACAACAACGGGGTGACAGACTACGATGAGACCACATATTACTGAGCCGGTAAACGAGGAGGGCGTCACCCGGCTGATGGAGTACGTCATCATCAGTGGGGTGCTGCTCCTGCTGATGATCGTCATGATGTCCACCGTCAACGCCGTCTTCATGGAGGGGCCGGCGGACAGGCTCCGCTACCACGCCTTCGTGGACATCGGAAACGGGGTCAGCACCAGGATCGTGGACCTTTACGTGATCGCTCCCGACAACGGGACGATTGAGACGAAGTTCGACATCCCCGACGAGGTCGCCGGAAAGGGCTACTTCGTGGACGTGGACATGGAGAAGAAAGACGCGAGACAGGAGATCCTGGTGCAGGGCGGCAGCGTCAAAAGCCGGATCGCCATCGCCGGCATCGGGGCGACGAAAGGCGTCGTCGGCAACACCACCGGGGCGGGGTGGAACAGGATCCAGTATGACTCAAAAGGGTTTTAGGGGAGGCGAATATCCATGAAAATAAATGAACGGGCGGTCTCCGAAGCGATCGGGTTTATCCTGATCCTCGGGATCGTCATCAGCGGCATCGGCCTAGTTACGCTCTACGGCTACCCGGTGCTCGTCAAAGAACAGAGCAACACGGACGTAAAGAACATGGAGCGGGCGATGATCGTCATCCAGAACGATATGAAGAGCCTCTGCTTCAAGAACGTGCCCTACAAGGAGACGGCGCTACAGGTGAGCGGGGGGACGCTCGCGGTGATCGGCGCCGGGGATGGTTATCCGGCGTCCATCGAGGTTTTAGTCGATGGGACCTCCGTCGGATCGTTCTCACCCGGCGCGCTGGTCTACCATTCCGACCGCGGGACGGAGGTGATCACCCTCGAGAACGGGGCGGTGATGACGCGCCAGGAGGACGCGAAGGGCTCGGCGATGCTTGCAGAACCCCGGTGGTTCTATGACAACTCCACGAAGACATTCGTCATCTACGTCATGAACATCACCACCGACGAGCCGATGGCGAAATCCGGGATGGCGACGGTGCGGATGAGTCTGGAGAAAACGAACACGACCGTGCCTGCACCACCTGACGACTCTTTCGATGTCACAGTGATGTATCCCGAAGAGGCTGACAACTCTGTAGCGTGGGAGAACTACCTGACCGGCAGTTCGCTGAAGATGAGCGGTTCCGACGGCACCTACACCCGGTCGGATGTAAAGAAACTCGTCATAAAAGAGTACAATATCAAGATCCACGGGATCTAACCTTTTTTTACCCGTGGGGGCGCCGCTCCCCCCATCGACCTTCCGCCCGGGAAGATCTGCTGCAAAAAGTCTATCAGAGATACCGGTTCTTCCGGAGCCACTCCACCTGGGGTCTCGTGTAGCGGTAGACGATATCGCATTTCTCGTCCTGGAAACTCCAGGGAACGACGACCAGGACGTCTCCCTCCCGTATCCAGACTTTCTTCTTGATCTTGCCCTTGATCCGCCCGGTGCGGGTCACCCCGTCGAAACAGCGGATCTTGATATGGTTTGCCCCGAGCATCAGTTCGGCGCTTGCGAACATCTCCCGGTTCCTCTTATTCGGCAGGCGTACGCGGATAACCTCCTCCCCTGCCCCAACTCCGTTGGATTCAGGTTTGCGCTTAGTAGCGTCTGTCAGATCATCAACCCCATGTTCCGGAGCATCTGCTTCCTGTATGTCCAGTTTATATTACTTCTGCCTTATCAACTATTCTCCCGGGAGCGTGGGGACGATTGCCACGGACGGCGGTCTCCCGGTCGGCCGTGGTGCTCCGGGGACGAACGCCCGGTTTTGCAAAGACCGCCCCCGGAGATAGTTATGTATATTGCCGGGGCGGCCTTCCAGCATACCCATGGCATGCCCGAGCCCATCGCGCGGGATCTACCTCACCTACTTCATCCAGGGGCTCATTCTCCTCGGCGCACTCTCCAGCATCACGGCAGGCGAATACTTCCTCGGACTCTCGGCGGGCGTCGCCTTCCTCCTGACGATGGCACCGTCCCTCATGACGAGAAACCTGCGCCTCTGCCTGCCCTGGGAAGTCAATCTCTTCATCGCCGTCTCCCTGTATCTCCACGTCATGGGACACATCGCGGGCTACTACGTCAGTCTGGCGCCCTACTACGACAAGGTGACGCACCTCGTCTCCTCGATCACCGTCGCGCTTCTCGCCCTCTTCCTCACGGCCCTCGCCGAGCACCGCGGAGACGTCCGGCTGACGACGCCGGCGATCGTCGTCTTCATCCTGGTCTTTACACTGGCAGCGGGAGCGGTCTGGGAGATCTACGAGTTCGCGGTCGATCAGGTCTTCGACATGAATCTCCAGCACGGAAACACCGATACCATGCTGGACCTCATCGTGGACCTTGCCGGGGCGGTGATTGTGGCCTGCTTTACGGCTATCGCTCTTGGAAAAGAAGAGAGACAACGATTTATCCGGTTCTTCGCCGACCCGGCCTCCGGAGCGGAACAGACAGAGGTCACAGACGAACACGTCCAGCAGGCCCGCGGTCGCTGATCCGGCCGGGACCACCCTACCGGTCGATATTAATATTCATTGGATCAAATAAAATGTAGTGAATCTTAAGGTCCCGAAGATACGATATCTGGCGTTATTCATGCTCATCCTGCTTCCTCCCATGACCGGTTACATGGCCTGGGAAGCACAGACCGTCGACGTGACCGTCCTCGAGATGGACGGGGCGCCCGAAGGCATCGTCTACATCACCGATCCCCATATACAGGCATCGAACATCGACCACATCCGGGAGGCTATCGTCGAGATTAACCGTTTAAACCCCTCGCTCGTCCTGATCGGCGGCGACTTCGTTACCGGCGACGAATCGGACTTTGCCTATCAGGAGGTGTGGCGGTCTCTCGACGCACCGACCTATGCCGTTCTCGGGAACCACGACTACCGCGTGGGGACCGACGGTCCGACGGGGCTTGCGCGGACACTCGCCGTCCAGACCTCGGTCAACGTCACCGCCGCCGGATACGACGCCTCCGCCCTGAACGACGGCGCGGCCGATACCGCGTTTGCCGACGAACTCGCCGCGACGCTGGAGGAGAACGGCGTTCATGTCCTCCGGAACGACTACGCCCGGGTCGTCGCCGGAGACGGGGAGATCGTCATCGTCGGAGTCGACGACGGCTGGGCCGGGGCGGCGGACCCGCCCGATGTACCGGCGACGGACGCATTCACCGTCTACCTCATCCACGAACCTTCCTGCCGGGCGGACTGGGATGCCGACCTCATCCTCGCCGGCCACACTCACGGCGGCCAGTTCCTCTTCCCGGTTGTTGCACAATTGAACGACTACGGCGTCGTCGAACTTGCCGGCATGTTCGATGAGGACGGAAAGACGCCGACCTACATCTCCCGCGGGATCGGCAGCTCGAACGTTGCCGGCGTGGACCTCCGGTTCAATTGCCAGCCCGAGATCGTCCTGATTAACCCGACCGAAGAGCAACTCCGGGCCCTCGACGATACCGCGCTCCCCGCGACGGTTTAAATTGTGCTACGGCTCGAGGATCGCCCGCGCCCGCCCGGCGATCAACAGCACCTCCCGGAGGGGGATCCCCGCGTCCCGGGAGATGGTCGTAGCGTCCCCGTAGGCGACCTGTTTTGCCGTGAGGACACCCGCGGCGGCCAGACGGGAGTAGATCGACGGGCCCACGCCGCTGACGATGGTGACCGGGTAGGACTGCGTCTCCTCGATCATCGCCCGGAGGTTCTTCTCCTCCGGGTAATCCCATCCGATATGCCCGATCCCCCGGCAGGTCGCATACCGCTTTGCGTGCTCCGAGAGTTTGGTGTTGCAGACGATCAGGGCGCCGTCAATCGAGACGGCGCACCTCCCGGACCGGAACCCCTCCTGGAGGTCCTCGACGATCGCCCGGGCGATCCGCCCTTCGTCGAGACCGGTCATCCGGTGGGGGCTTGCATGGTGCTTCACCTCGACAAAAATGGTATCGCCGTCTTTGTGAGCGATGGCGTCCACCTCGTGCTCCCCGCACCGCCCGGCAAGGATACACCCGGTCTCCACCTGGTAGCCGTGCTCCCGGAGGAGGACACGCACGAACTCCTCAAAGTCCGGCTTCGGCCGGAGGAGCGCGAGCGCTCTCCGGAGGTTGGTCCGGTGCCGGACGGCGGGGCGGACGGTCCGGGCCCGGGCGTGGATCATCCGGAGGACCGCGGGGGTCGCGATGCCGTCCGGCACCGACTCCTCGATCTCGCCTGAGATCCGGTCGGCATTCTCCGTACTGAGACCCAGGTTCCGAAGCGTCCGCTGGACCTTCCGCCGGTCAAACGGCTGCAGGCCGCCGTCGGCCTTCGTGACATGCTTCATCAGGCATGAGATCTCTGCATCCGGGACGAAAAGCGTTCGCTACCGACCGCGGTGCTGCACCCTTATCCTCTTTCGCGTTCAACAAGAGGTACCACAGATGAAATCGTTACAGCACCCGGTCATCCTGATCCTCGGTGCAGGGGCGGTCGGCCTCTCGCTTGCCGGAAAGTTGACCACAGTGGCAAGGGTCTATGCGGCCTGCCGGGCGGCGCACGCTGCCGCCATCCGGGAGCGGGGCCTCATCATGGAGGGCGTCTGGGGGGACGGCACCGTCGGCGGGATCACCCCGGTAACGGGACCGGACGAAGTCCCGCCAGCGGTCGATGCCGTCGTCATCACCGCAAAGGGCACCGATACCCGGGCTATCTGCGAGGAGTACGCCGGGGTGATCCGGGGCCGGCCGATGGCAAGTCTCCAGAACGGCATCGGGAATGAGGAGATCATCGCGGAGTACACCGACACCGTCATCGGCGGGACCGTGACGACAAACTTCTCGGTTGCAGGCCCGGGGCGGGTCCGGGTCCAGAGCGAGAGCGCCCCGATGCACCTCGGGGCCTGGTCCGGCGACGGCGGCGCCCCCGGCCGCTTGATCGAGATAGTCCGGTCCGCCGGCATCCCGGTCGAGGCGGACGACGACATCCGTTCCGGGAAGTGGACGAAGGCCCTCCTCAACATCGCCGTAAACCCGCTCTGCGCCCTCCTCCTGGCCCCGGTCGGGGTCGCCGCCGACGAAAACATCCGGGAGATCGTCGTCGGGCTCATCCGCGAGACCTACGCCGTTGCCGACGCCGAGGGAGTGCGGCTCCCGTGGGCGACCGCCGACGATTACCTCGCCCACCTCTTTTCGGTGCAGGTGCCCGACTTCGCTGCGGTCTACCCCTCCATGTACTACGACCTCCGCCGCGGCCGCCGGACGGAGATCGACCTCCTCAACGGGTATGTCGCGCGCCTCGGGGAGCGCCACGGCATCCCGACGCCCCACAACCGGTGCATCGCCGGCCTCGTCCGCTACGCGGAGGCGCACCCCCGGTGAGGAGCGCTACTCCCCGGTCATCTTCTTCGCGAGTCGCCGGGCCGCTTCTTTTGCTTTAGCCTCGGTCTTCCAGAGCCCGGTCTTTCCGACGGGAGACCCGTCCCGGTCGTAGAGCTGCACATAGTAGCCGCCGTCCTGGCGAGCGAACAGGACCTCGCCGACGATTCCGGGACCGTATTCCTGCATGCCCAGAGGTGAGAGCGCCGGGGATATGATGGTTCCGTATCCCGGGTAATGCTCCTAGAGGGTCAGCGGTATCCCGAGGAGGTGAAGCACCACCGTGACCAGCACGCCGAAGACCCCGCCGATTGCGCAGATGAGGACGGTGATCAGGTTTATCGGGATGTCGGGCCGGCCGGCAAGGCTCATCAGGCTGAGGAAGTTGATGAGCCAGAGCAGGATCACGCCGACGACGGCATTGATGATGAAGCCTGTTGCGCTCTTGATCACCCGGTAAAGAACAAACATGAGGGCGATCACCAGGACCAGAGCGAGGAGCCCCATGAATAAACTCATACTGCCCGTTTGACGGCGCCGGTATTGAAACATTCTATATGGATGGCCGGGCGATGTGCCGTGCGGCGAGGGCCGCGGTCGAGAACGCGGCCTGCAGGTTGTAACCCCCGGTGTCGCCGTCGATATCGAGCACCTCGCCGATGCAGTAGAGGTTCGGAACGGTCTTCGACGCCATCGTCTTTTGATTGATCCCGTCGAGGGCGACGCCGCCCCGTGTCGCCATCGCCTCATTCCACCCCCCGAGCCGGGCCACGGTGAACGGGAACTCCGCGAGGTATGCGACGAGGGCGTTCCGGGCCGTCTTCGGGAGCCGGGCACAGGTCGCTTCCGCCGGAACCCCGGCGAGGTCGAGGAGCCGCCGGACGAACCGCTCCGGGAGGGGGAGGGCACAGAGGACGGTCTTCACCTGCCGGGAACCCCCCGCCGCAACGGCGTCGACGACCCGTTTACGCACCGCTTCTCTGTTCGCCCCGGGGAGGAACGCGACCCGGAGCACGTCGCCCGGGCGGACGGCGCGAGAGAGATCGAGTATGCCCGGGCCCGAGAGGCCGGTGTGCGTCAGCAGGAGATCCCCGGTATTCCGGGAGACCCGTTTTCGGTCACGGTAGACGCTCAAAGCGAGGTTCTGAAAGGCTATCCCGGCAAGGTCGGCGAACGGGTAGTCCTCGACAAAGACCGGAGTGAGCGCCGGGGCAACCTCCGTGACCGGCTGTCCGAGGGCCCGGGCGAAGGCGTAGCCGTCCCCGGTCGAACCGGTGGCGGGATAGGAGGCGCCGCCGGTGGCGAGGACGAGGACGTCGGCCCGGAGGGTTGCCTTCTTTGTCCGGACGAGGAAAACTCCGCCGTCTCGCTCGACGCCCCGGACGGCCTCGTCGCACCGGACCTCCACACCGCGGGCGGCGCACTCCGAAAGGAGGACCGCAAGGACATCTGCGGATCTCCGGGTCGCCGGAAAGACCTTCCCCCCGGGTTCGGCTGTCATGCCCAGTCCCCGGGCGGCAAAGAAGGCGATAAGGTCGCGGTTCGTGAAGTTCATGAGCGCAGGCCGGAGAAATGCCCCATGTTCGCCGTAACGGGCGAAGAAACCGGAGATCTCCCCGTCGTGGGTGATGTTGCACTGCCCGGACCCCGAGACAAGGAGTTTACGCCCCGGCAAGGGCTTTTTCTCAAGAACGATCACACTCCGTTCTTCCCCGGACGCCTGCAGGGCGCAAAAGAGCCCTGCAGGCCCTCCACCGATGATCACAACGTCGTTCACGGCACTTCCCGGTTATAACGGTAGTCCCCCGCAAAGCATCAGCATTGGGGTGCGGCGAGCCGCTACATGCATATAGAGGGTAATCCACAGGGAGACGGATGACCCTGAAGATCGGCCGGTTTGTTCTCATTGGAAGCGTCCTCACACTGCTTCTCATCGTCCCCGCGGGTGCCGTCCCGGCGCTGACTGCAAACGTAACGTATGCCGGGGTCCCCGCCGCCGTCCTCTTCTCCGACGCATCGGGCATCGCCGACGCGGTCTCGCGGACCTGGTCCTTCGGCGACGGGACGGAAGAGACCGCCGCCGGTCCCGAAGGGAGAGCGGTCGTGCACACCTACCCGGCCCCGGGCTCCTACAACGCGACGCTCTCGATCGCCACCCGGTCGTCCGTCGTCAGCACCACGGCGACCGTCGAGACTTTCGCCCGGCGGCAGGAGATCGCCGTCGCCAACCCCTCCGGGACCGACGGTCTTGAGGTCGCCGCGAACGTCGCCCACCTCCCGGGGATGCGCCCGGACTTCGCCGACATCCGGTTCGTGGACGCAAACGGGACCCCCGTCTCCTACTGGATAGAGAACGCCGTCGAGGGCTCCCACGCCCGCGTCTGGCT
The DNA here is from genome assembly GCF_002499755.1 of Methanoculleus sp. UBA291. Lineage (NCBI taxonomy): Archaea > Methanobacteriati > Methanobacteriota > Methanomicrobia > Methanomicrobiales > Methanomicrobiaceae > Methanoculleus > Methanoculleus sp. UBA291. Next base: position 42,058 of record NZ_DANC01000032.1, read on the forward strand.
TTCCCTCCCGGAGAACGCAACGGCGATCACGATGCTCTACGGGAACCCGGAGGCCCGGGACGCAGGCGACCCGGACGCCGTCTTCCTCTTCTTTGAGGACTACGAGCGCCGCGACCTCTCACGGTGGTCGTTCTGCGGTTCGAACGCGGAAGTTCAGACGGAGGTCGTCCGCGACGGCGCATACGCCGGGGATATCAATGTCTCCGAGCCCGATCTCCGGCGCCTCGCGAACAACCGGATATGCCTGGCAAACATCTCCGCCGGCCAGGTGATCATCGAGGGGGACTTCCGGGTGAGCGAGTTCGGGCGATGGTGCGGTTCGGGCTACCTCCAGGCCTGGAACGAGACCGGCGGCCCGGTGTATGCCCTCCACCTCCGGAACGGTTCCGTGCAGTACTACGACGGCGTCCACCGGAACTTCTCCGCCGACCTCCCGGCGAGGGCGGATACCTGGTACCACATCAAAGTCGTCCTGGATACGCCGAACGCCACCCGGCACGCGTGGATGGACGGCAAATACCTGGGGAGCGCGCCCCTGCGGTTTTCCGACGGCAGACCGGTCCCGAAAGACGTGGTCTTTGACGACTTCGCACTGATCGGGTCCTCCGCGTGGTACTCGGGCGACCCGCACCACTTCTACGCCGACAACATCGTCGTCAGGCGCTACGTCCCCGTAGAGCCGGTGCTCTCCTATGCAGGCGGCCCGTAGGCGGGAGAGCGGAGGTTGCGGCATCTCACCCTCACCCTCTTCGTCGGCGCCGCCCGGAACCGGGTCGCGTTCGACGTCCATTACCTCGACGACGGGCACTGGATCATCCTCGCGCACGGGGGAAAGACCGCCGTCCCGATCCCGGCGACCGTCGAGAACGCGCGGCTCCGCGCAGGCGTTCCCCGGGTTCTGCAGGACGGGACGATCACGCTCCGGGCGAGGGGGCCGCCGGACGATGGAGGTGCGGCCCCGGTCAGACCCAGCCGGCCGCGATGACGAAGTAGAGGACGACGAGGCCCTGGAAGATGAAGTAGCCCATGATGTTCGCGGTAGCGTACCGGAGGGCGGGCGCCCGGTCGGCGCACCGGTGCAGGAACCCCCACAGGGCGATCGAGAGCGGGACCAGGGATGCGAACGCCACCGGCCGGAAGTCCACGGGGGAGAAGGCGCCGGCGAGGGCAAGAGAGACGAGCGTCCCGGTCGCAAGGGTCGCCGCGAGGGCGATGAGCGAGAAACCGTAGATGCGACCTTTCCGCACGACGAGAGTCGGTTTTCCCCCGGCGATATCCCCCTCCATATCCGGGATCTCGACGCTTACGATGAAGACGAGCCCGTAGAGGAAGAGCGGAAGGGAGAAAGCAAAGAAGGCGGGGTCGAGAGTCCCCCTCGCAACGAAGTAGCCCGCGCCCGGCATCAGGAGACCGAAAGTGATCATGTTCGTGACCTCTCCGAGGCCCCGGTAAGCGAGCGCGAGCGGGGGGGCGGTGTAGGACCAGCCGAGGAGGTTGCCGGCGACGCTGAAGGCGAGGAAGATAGGGGGGTAGTCGTAGACGGCCATGAAGGCATACCCGATCAGGACCGAAACCGCCATCAGAACGACGGCTGCAGAGAGCGCCGCCGGCTTGAGGCCCGGGTTCGCGGCGAGGACGCCGCTCCCCCCGGAGATCGCCGTCGTCTCGGCGAACCGGTCCGCGTCGGCATCGAAATAGTCGTTGCTGTAGTGGACCGAGAGGTGCGCCGCCGCCATGACCGCGTAGCCGAGGAAGAACTGCGCCGGGGTGAACTGCGCCCCGAGGAGGAAGGCGAGGAGCGCTCCGCCGGCGAACGGGATGAAGCCCGAGAGGAGGAAGGGAAATCTGCCAAGCCGGATGAATTCGCGGAAGGCGCGGGTGTCCATGGGGGAGTCTGCAGGGGGTCCGATATGTATAGGTTTCCCCGGTACCGCCCTCTCCGGATCGCACTACGGGCGGTCGATACGGCTCTCGCGGGGCCCCGCCTGCCGGAGAGTGGCGCGGTCGCACGCCGTACAGGGCTATGCCGGGACAGGGAACTGCTGTTGCCGTTCCCACCGAGTCGACGAGTATCTACGGCGACCGGCCCTGCCCGGGAGAAGTTACACGAGGCCCAGAACGAACGCGGCGGCGAGCACGATATGCAGGCAGAGGAAGAGAGGGACGAGCCGGAACTTCGCCTTCTGCGTCTTGTGCCGGAAGGCATGCATCGCGGCGACGGCCCCGAACGGCCCGAAAAACGCGAGGAGGAGGAGCCGTTTCTCGGGGGTCCTCCACGCCGTCCGCTCCGCCGACCGTTTATCACGGTAGTAGGCAAGGAACGAAACGACGTTGAGGAGGAGGTAGACCGTTATCGCGGCCACGACGGGCCCCATGCCGCCTAGACCTCCCGGGCGGGAGTGCGCCGCCGGATACACTCGGCTATCCGGGTATCCGACTGAAGCTCCTTCAGCAGCAGCCGGATCTGCCGGATCGTCGCCGGGTGGAGTTCGTGCTCCATCGAACAGGCATCGCAGTCGGCAATCTTCTCCGGGACGTTGATCATCCGCAGGAACTCCCGCAGGGTGTCGTGGCGGGACTTGATGACCTCGGCAACCTCGCGCCCCGCAGGCGCGAGGACCACCCCCTCGTAGCGCCGGTACTCGACAAGACCCATCTTATCGAGTTTCCGGAACATCTCGACGACGCTTGAAGGGCTGAGGTCCAGTTCGCGCGCCACGTCCTTCGTGCGGGCATATCCTTTCTCCAGCGTGACGTTGAGGATGGCCTCAAGGTAGTCTTCGGCCTTCCTGCTGAGGTTCTTCACAATATATCCGTTGTTCATGGCAGTCAAAAGATATTGTTGTTCGGTCGTTCTCTACCAGCCCGGGTTCCGACAGCCCGACAGCGCCACCGCCCCGCTCTCTCCGGTGACGATGCGCTCCTCCGGAAAAACCGCGCAAAACGGGTTTCCGACAGACCTCATACCCTTCCCGGGAAGGGGCAATGTGGACGTGACGAACCCGTATCAACCCGACCGGCATTTTTCGTAAAGCAGGGTATCTAACTCGGTCATAATCAACCAATGCCAAACATTTTTCGGAAAATGTGATATATTCGAAATAGTTTCGGATAGAGATACAAAAACCAAAAGAACGCGGCCGCTCGACCCCGGATCTGTCGATAATCGATCCGGCGAGACCCCGGCGGAGATCAAAAGAGAAAAGAAAAGGCGGCGTAATCGCCTATATCAGCACATAGATCTGGTACGTTTCCGGTAATTCTGTGGCAAGTTATTCGGAGTGAGGCCCCTTACCATGGGTGTTTCCATCCCTCCCGGACATGGCCTTTCCAGGAGAATGCTAGTGACTCCGACGAAAGACTACATCGAATCACCCCCACGGGAACCGTTCCCGCCCGGCACGGCGGGACCCCCCGCATCGGGGACTTCGCCCCGGGGGACGATCACGAAGGCCTTCCGATCCGGGAATTCCGGGAACCCGTCATCCCAATCGATCCGTGCGACCACGCTGAACGGCTGCCGGGGTTCTCCGACACCGCACCGGGCCAACTTATCTGTATCCATATTTTGCTCCTTTCGACCTTCGTCACATACTATGTGTATCGTTCGGGAGTGATGTAACCTCCCCGAATTGCTTTCGGATTTCATCGCAAGTCGAAGAAAGATCGGGTTTTTTTTGAAAAATCAGAGATGTTCCGGGTTCGGTTACTCCTGGCGGCGGGCACCCCGCCGCACCGGAACGCCCGTGAGCACTGGAGAGCAGCCGGACAAACTCCCTGACCGCATCGGGGTCCCGAACGCCGCGGATAGAAACACCGCTGTTCACCCGAAAACCTCCCGTAAGATCCGATCTTCGTTCGTTCTCCAGAGGGGACGTTCCTCCGGACCACTGTTTTCAGTATTTTTCATTAATGTGGTCTCCATTTCCTGCCTATCCGGTAAGGTACTCGGGAGAGATGATACTCGCCCAAAACAGTTTCGGTTTTCGGAAAAAACCCTCAGGAAACCCGCAACACCGGTCGATATGCGAACCCGTGTCTGCACGGATAGAAAAGTTGGCGGGATCGGTCAGAGCCCGAGCCTGTCGAGGGGAGACGCAAACGGGGAAAATTGACTCTTCTTCGCGAGGCAGACCGGACAGACCCAGTCGTCGGGAAGGTCTTCAAACGCGGTTCCCGGCGGAGCACCGGCATCCCCGGTCTTCGGGTCGTAGATATGGCCGCACACCGAGCAGCGGTATTTCTGCATGGACGTCATTGGTGGAGAGTGGTCCGGCTATATATTTAACTTGTGGGGTGAAGGGGGCGGCCCCCTCTATTCCACAATAAAATCGCCGTTCATTGAGGGGTGCACGTCGCATCGGAAGAAGTAGGTTCCCGAAGTTCCGGGTGCCGTGAAGGCGTAGGCGGCCCGCGCCGGGCCGGTGACGATCTCGCCGACATAAATCGGGGTCGTCGCCGAGGAATCGGTATAGACCGAAACGTTGTGCGGGACGCCCTCATCCCGGTTCTCGAAGATTATCGCCACTCTTGCACCCGCCGGGACGGTGATCGTGCCTGCATTGAAAGCCATGTTCTCAGCCGCGATCTCAACGGTCACATCCCGGCCCCCGGCGACGCGGGGCTGAGCGGGGGTCACCTCCGGGGTCACGCCCCCACCCCCGCGACTGAAGCCATGATGGTTACGGTTACTCGTGCCATGAGTCTCACCGGGTAACCGGGCGGCATAAAGGTTACCCCCGGCCACACCTGAGTGTCCGGAGTGAACGGCGTGTTTCTCCTCCTCCACACAAGCGCTGACCGATCTCAAAAAAAGGCGGGGGTTGACCTACGTCACGACGAACTCCCCGTTCATCGAGGGGTGCACGTCGCACCGGAAGTAGTAGGTCCCGGGCTCCGACGGCGCCGTGAAGGTGTAGGCGGTCTCGGCCGGGCCGGTGACGATCTCGCCGACATAGATCGGCGTCGTTGCCGAGGAGTCGGTGTAGACCGCGACGTTGTGCGGGACGCCCTCATCCCGGTTCTCGAAGTTCATCGTCACCGCCGCACCCGCCGGGACGGTGACCGTGCTCGTATCGAAGGCCATGTTGTCGGCCGCGATCTCGACGGTCGCGCCCTGGCCCCCGGCGGCGGGGGCCGTTGCGGTCGGTGTCACGGTTGCCGTCGGGGCCGTTTCGTTCGCCGGGACAAGCCTCCAGACTCTCCCGGTAGTGCTGGACGCATCCGGGCCGCCGTCTTCAGTCGTGAGCGCGTAGACCTCCGAATCTTCATCGACGCCAAACCCGAGGAGGAAGGCATCCACAGTCCCCGCGGGCGTTCCGGTCACGTTGAGCCTCGTCAGGCGCCACATCGCAAGGCTGTCGGGCGTCAGGTTCCCGGCGGAGTCGGGGAAGGCCGATGCGTTCCAGTCCTCCGGGGGCGTCGCGGCAAGCAGGGTCGCGTTCCCGGTTGCAAAATTGCTGCTCCAGTAGCCGAGAATGTAGCGCCCCGCAAGGTCCGGGAGAGCCGTGCCGTTGTAGACGCCGCCGCCGACGAAGACGATGCCCAGGTCATGCCCGCCCTCGATGATGGGGCCGATCAGGGGGTCGCCGGAGGAGCCGTTCTCCGGGCAGGTCGCCGGGGGTGTGCGGGGGTTCTCCGGGTCGAAGCAGTGGGTCCCCTCCATGAGACGCCAGCCGTAGTTGCCGCCCCCCGCGACGATGTCCACCTCCTCAAAGAGGTCCTGGCCAGCGTCGGCCACGTAAGGATTACCGTCGGCGTCAAACGAGAGGTAGGCGGGGTTCCGAAGACCGTAGGCGTAGATCTCGGGCGGGATGCTGCTGTTCTCAACGAACGGGTTATCCTCCGGGACCCCGTAGAGCGTCCCGGCCTGCGTCGTCCAGGTGGCGTTTTCCAGCGGCCCCGTTACGTTCCCGGCGGTGACGTTGTCCACGTCGATCCGGAGCACCTTGCCGTAGACCTTCGTGAGGTCCTGGGCGTTCCCGACGCCGGGGGTGTGGCCGGTCCCGTTGTCGTTGGCTTCGCCGCCGTCCCCGAGCGGCAGGTAGAGGTAGCCGTCACGGGGGCTGAAAGCAATGCTCCCGCCGTTGTGATTGAACTGCGGTTTGTCGATCTCCATCAGGACTTTTTCTGAGGTCATGTTGACCCGGTCGGGGTTCTCGGGGTCAACCTCAAACTCCACAAGGCGGTTCGTGCAATTCCAGTCTTCAGGGGCCCCCTCACGCAGGGGTGCGCTGTAGAACGCAAAAACCCGCCCGTTCTCCCGGAAGTCGGGGTGGAAGGCTATCGAGAGGAGGCCGCGCTCATCGAACGACGGGTTAAGGTCGACCAGGCGGTCCCGGACGTCCAGGAACGGCTCCTCTTTGCGGGTGCCGTTCTCATCGATGATCGAGACCGTCCCCACCTGGTCGACGACAAAGAGCCTGCCTGTTCCGTCGCCGGCGGTCGTGAGCATCACCGGCGAGACAAACCCATCGGCTACGGGCTCAAGGCTCACGTTAATCGTCTCGTTCTCCCCGGCGAGCCGGGTGAAGGAAGCGTTGTTCCGGTACTCCGCCGCATACGGCGACCCCGCGTTCGTCAGGTTCCCTGCGGGGGCGGTTGTGTTCGCCGTCAGGTTCTGCGGCACGACGGGAGTGGCGGTCTCTGCGACATCGGTTCCAGCACCCGGGTAGACCTGGGCCCCGGCGGAGACCGCCAGGGCGAGGATCACAAGGACGGATGTTATGACTACGGCTGCTCGCGTCATGCACCCACCCTGTTGCACGGTGATTATAAATGTAACCCTGCCCGCTCATAGATCCGGACGCCGTCCCGGTCGTAGATCACGACGAGCCCCCGGTCCGGCAGCCGGACGTCATACCGCTCGCGCTCGGGCTCGCCGACGTAAAGGAGCGTCGCGTTGTACTTCTCCATGAGCGCGAGGGCCTCCCGAGGATTCTCATAGATCGCCCGGATGTCCGCCGGGCGCTCGGTGTACCACGCACCGTTCCCCCGCCAGGTCAATTCGTGGCTGATCTGGCCGAGGACCGCCGGGATGCCGGTGAAGGACGAAACCCGCGAGTAGTAGTTATAGTCCCCGTTCTCCGCCTCCACAAGCCGGTGATCGCCGCCAAGTGTCCGGAGATAGTCGATCGCCGCGGCCTCCCCCGGGCGCGCGGCGTCGAGGTATGCGAGCCCGTCCAGGGTGTGGTAACTCTCGGGGGGATACTCGATCCCGAGGAGACCGCGGCCGATGTCGACGTTGAGAACGACCGGGGCGGCGATGAGGGCGGCCGCCGCCCCGATCGCAAGCCATCGGGGGGCCGATACCGGCAACCGGGCGGAAAGCCACCGGCCGGCGATGAGAAGAGAGCCGGTGCCGAGCAGGACCCAGGCGTCGAAGTAGAACTTGAAGATGGTGTTGAACCGGCTGTAGTCCCCGCCGAGCATCTCCCGGAAGAAGAAGACCTCACAGAATGCAAGCACCGAAAGACCGGCGATGCAGAGGAGGTCTCCGAACGAGCGCTCTTTCCGGAGGAGGAGATAGGCGAGCGGCGCCAGGACAATCCCGAGGGCGACGTAGCCGACGAGAAGGAACGGTACGGCGACGGCGACGAGGAACGGGAACCGCCGGATATCCCGGGCGACGGCGGCATAAACGATTGCGAGGAATCCGCCCCAGATCGCGAGGAAGGCGAGCGGGTCGGTGGGAGGGAACCCCGCGCCGATCCCGCCGACCCCCGCAGGTTCAAGGTGCAGGTAGTAGGGAAGGTAGATCGCGAAGGCTATCGCCGGGACGGCCACGGCGGCCGCGAGCGTGGAGGAGTCCCGCTCCCGGGTCCAGAGCAGGAGGAGGAAGATGGCGACGGCCGGCCCGTAGACGAGGGCGTCCCAGGAGTTTAAAGGCGGCATCGAGCCGATGCTCAGTCCGAGGAGGAGGACGAGGACGCCCCGACCCCGGGCGTCGAGCCCGCTCCACCGGCACCACGCAAACCCGAGGAGGAAGAGGAGGAAGACCTGGTTGAAGACGGCCATTTCGAAGGCGTGGACGTTTCCGAGAAAGAGGGAGAAGACCGGGAACTCGAACCGGGCGCCCGGGACAATCCAGTTGGTATCCTGGAATGCGCCGTAGATATCCCCTCCCGCCGCGAGGAACCAGGGGACCGACGGCGGGACAAGGAGGAGGACCGCGAGGGGGAGCCACTTCCACCGCCGGAGGAGGAGGCGACCGAGGGCATAGAGTGTCACGAACGCCGTCCCGTAGACGGTTCCCGGAACCAGGTTGAAGGCCACCTCCGACGGAATGCCGGTGACGACCGCAAGACACCCCATCAGCCAGTGGCCGAGGTAGTAGTAGACGGTGAGACGGCCCCCCGCAAACCAGGGGTCGAGCGGCGGCACCACGGGCTCCCGGATCACGCTCGCAAGGAAGGCGTGGTTCATGTACTGCTCGCTGAAGTAGCCGATGGGCGGGTTCGTGAACCGGACGGCAAGCGCGAATAAGAAGCCGGTCAGGAAGACCGCGTCCCAGGTTAAAAGATTTCGGATCTCACGAATCCGGTAATCGCCCCGCCGGATGCCGTAGACCCCGAGGCCCAGAAAGACGAGGAGGGCAAGGGCGACCGGGACGCGGAGAATGCCGCAGTACCAGGTCGCGAGGGCGAAGAGGAGGAGGGAGGCCGGGTATGCCGCAGGGTAGGCGTAATCCCCGAGGGCCGGGCGGAGGCGGGGCCAGAGGGCGAGCTGGAGACCTTTGAGGAGACCGGACCAGAGGAGGACGGAGAACGCCTGCAGGAGGATGTCCACACCCTGCTATGGGAAGGATGGGTATATGCCCTTTTATATCCGCCCCGCGGCGAGCCGGGGGCATGTATAACGCGACGAGGAGGAGAAGCACAGGAAGCCCGTGGCGCGGTCGGCGTCCTTCTTCCCCGGCGGGAGACCGAACCCGGGTTCTCGGGGTCGGAGACGAGAGGCAGCCCCGGAACACCCCGGAGACTTCAGCAACAGTGCGTCTCCGCTCCTCTCTGTGGACAGGGAGTTGTGCCGTCCATGGACAGATCGGCGGGCAGATTTTGAATACCAATCCCGGCCAGTGAAGTACCTTATATACCATCCACCCGTATTCTTACGTGCAGTGTTCTATCTGCATGAGCAATCCGATGGATTATAACAGAGGTAACAGAAATTTCGGTGGTCCGAGGAACTTCGGCGGCCCCCGTGAAATGACGAAGACTATTTGTTCAGACTGTGGGAAGGAGTGCGAAGTCCCCTTCAAGCCGACCGAAGGCAGGCCCGTGTATTGCCAGGACTGCCTGCCGAAGCACAGAAAACCCCGGTTCTAAACCAACTATAATCTCTTTTTTCGGAATGATGGGTCCACAGAGCGGAGCGGGTCCCAGAAAAAAGGAGCTGGCTCATGAAAGCCCGAGTTCGATGAAGAGATTGTCGCGGAGGGCCCGGAGAGCCTTTGCCGCCGGTGAATCGATCCGGGTCGCCGGCCGGCCGCTCCGCACCGCCGCGACAACTTCCGGGTCGAACGGGATCTTTCCTGTCGTCGGGATGCCCTCCTCCGCACAGTAGTCCTCGATCCTCGTGCAGAACTCGTCCGCAAGGTCGAAACGGTTGATGACGACGAAGATCTGGACGTTGAACCGACGACAGACCGTCACCAGCCGCCGGAGGTCGTGGAGCGCCGAGATTCCCGGCTCCGTAACGATGAGGACCGCATCCATGTCCCCGACCGTCGCGATCAGCGGGCACCCGATCCCCGGCGGGCCGTCGGCGATGAGCAGGTCCGCGCCGCTGGCAAGTTTCAGGGCCCGCTTCTTCACCTCGGTGACGAGCAGGCCTGAGTTTCCGGAGCCCGGGAAGAGCCGGGCGTGAACGAGGACCCCCCGATCCGTCGTCGAGGTGTAGATCTCGCCGGAGATGCGCGGCTCCATCCGGACTGCCCCCATGGGGCAGACGTAGGTGCAGAGACCGCAGCCTTCGCAGTGCAGGGCGTCCACCGTCCAGGCATCGTCCCGGCGGACGAACGCCTCGAACCGGCAGCGGTCCGCGCAAATCCCGCAGTCATGGCACCGTTCGAGGTCGATCCGGGCTGTCGCGAGCCCCCGGAACTCCGTCGTGGTGAGCCGCCGGGGCGAGAACAGAAATTCCAGGTTCGCGGCGTCCACGTCGCAGTCGGCGAGGACCTGCGGCACTCCACTCAGGTCCGCGAGCGCCGCCGTCACCATCGTCTTCCCCGTCCCCCCCTTGCCGCTCGCGACCGCGAGCCGGATCATGAGTCCATCTCCGCAATCCTCGCGATCCCGGCGAAGAGACCGGCGAACCGCTCTTCCCACCTGGGAAGGTCGCGGCAGATGAGCCCGCCCCTGTTCTGGACGGCGGCGATCTCCCGGGAGAACGGAATGGTCATGAGGACGGGGAGCCCGCGCTCCCGGCAGAACGCGATGGTCGCCCTATCCTCCCCGTCGCTCCGGTTGATTACGACACCGGCGGGGATGCCGACCCCCTCCGCCACCTCGGCCGCGAGACGGAGGTCGTGCAGCCCGAATGGCGTTGATTCCGTGACCAGGACACAGACATCGCTCCCTTCGAGGGTCGTGATCACCGGGCAGGCGATTCCCGGGGCGGCGTCGTAGAGAACGAGCGGGTGTCCCCCGGCAAGCGCCTTTGCCGACCGGACGACCGCCGGGGCCTGCACCTCCCCCTCGTCTAAGATCCCGCTGATCAGGACGAGCCGGGGCAGCGGGGACGAGCACGCGACCTTCCCGACGGCGCGCCGGACTTCCCGGACGGCCCCCTCGCGGCAGACGAGGACACAGCCGCCGCAGGAGTGACAGAGTTCCGGAAAGACGAGGACACGGTCCTTGAGGACGGCAAGCGCCCCGAAGCGGCAGAACGTTCCGCACTCACCGCAGAGTGTGCAGCGGTCGGGGTCGATCTCCGGGACCGGCGTCGTCACCGGCACGTCCTCGGCGGGGGCGGGAAAGAAGAGGCGGAGGTTCGGCTCCTCGACGTCGCAGTCGACGAGCGCCACCTCGCGGGAACGGGAGAGCACGCAGGCGAGGTTCGCCGCAACCGTGCTCTTCCCGGTTCCGCCTTTGCCGCTTGCAATCGCTATCTTCATGCTCAAGCCCGCTTCAGGAGAGGGAGAGCGGCTGCAGGTTCCCGGCGGTGTAGTCCGCAAGGGCATCGGCCACGCTGCCGCTCCCACGGTAGGCATAGGCTTTGATTCCACCCGCTTCGAGCGCCCTGGCCGCGTTCCCGCCGATCTGACCGGTGATGAGGGCGGCCGCATCGTGTTCCGCCAGCACCTGAACCGCCCGGGGTCCGACCCCACCGGTAGCGTCGATGAGGGGGTTCTCGACCGATTTCGACTTCCCCGTCTCCGTATCGACGAAGACGAAGTAAGGGGCCCGGCCGAACCGCTGCTCGACCGGGGCATCCGTGCCCGCAGCGCGGGCTGTGATACAGACAATCATGTTGGTGCCTCACGAGAATTATTACTCATATGAGCATAATACTATGGGTGATATTACTCCTTCCCCACCAATAGTTCTCAGTGCGCTTCGTCGCACTCGCCGCCGTCTTCGTGGTGGCAGGTGCTCTCCCCGGGAGAAAGGCGGCCGGCGATGTAGTCCTGCGCGACGTAATCGACGTTCCCGCTGATACCGAGAAGCACCTCGATGCTGTTCTCCCGGAAGAGAGCGATGGCCTGCGGCCCCATCCCGCCGGCGATGATCAGGTCGACCCCGTGCTCCGCGAGGAACGCCGGGAGCCGCCCGGGTTCGTGGCCGGGGTTCGGGAGATCGTCCCTCCGGTAGATGATCGACCCGTCAACGTCGAAGATCGCATACCCTTCACAGTGTCCGAAGTGTGCGGACACCATATTTCCGTCCTGCGCAACTGCAATCCGCATACGTGTCACCTGTTCCCGCGATCCCGTCGGGGATCGTATGAAACAAATTACACATATGCGCGAAATAAATTAAAACCACCCATCGTACCATCCGTCACCGGACCGGGGAATCTTTTTTAAGGCGGGCGACACCCTGCGGTATACCTGCTAACCAAGACTTGGTGAGACTGATGGTTCAACCCCTGAATATCGAAGAATACCGGAGCGTTTACGAGCCGGGAAAGGTAGAGTGCGCCAGCACCGGAGAGATGCGGCCGCTGGAGGAGATCATCGGCCAGGAACGGGCGCTCCGGGCGCTGCAGTTCGGTCTCGAGATCCGGGAACCCGGGTTCAACGTCTACACCGCGGGCGCCCAGGGCACCGGACGGAGGACTGCCGTCAGAAGTTTCCTCGACCAGCTCGCGAAAGGTAAACCCCGGGCGCGCGACTGGGTCTACGTCCATAACTTCCAGAACCAGTACGAGCCCAACGCCATCGCCCTCCCGGCGGGAAGGGGGCCCCGGTTCAAGGAAGAGATGAAACGGTTCATCGAGGAGGCCCGGCGGGCCCTCCCCCGGGCGTTCGAGAGCGAAGAGTATACCAAACGGAGGGACGAGACCCTCCAGTCCCTCCAGGGGAAGAGGACTGACCTCATCGCCCGGATCAATCAGGACGCCCAGGCCGCGGGGTTCGTTATCCAGATGAGCCCTATCGGCCTCCTGACCATCCCGGTCATCAACGGGAAGCCGGTTCCCGATGAGGAGTTCATCAACCTCCCCGACGACGTGCGGGCGGATGTCCAGCGGCGGCGCGACGCCCTCAACACCGAACTCCAGAGCACGCTCCGGCAGGTGCAGGAGATCGAACGGCAGGGGGCCGAAGCGGTTACGAATTTAAACCGCGACATCGCCCTCTACGCGGTCGGAAACCTCGTCACCGAACTCAAGGAGCATTACGCCGACGTCCCGGAGGTCCCCGCCTACATCGACGCCGTCCAGAACGACATCCTCGAGAACCTCCAGGCCTTCCTCGGAGTTCCCGAGCAGCCGGGAGCCCCGCCCCAGTTCCAGGCCTTCGTCCGGGAACTCCCGTTTCGGAAGTACGAGGTGAACGTCGTCGTAGACAACGACGGTGCTGAAGGCGCACCGGTGGTCGTCGAGCAGAACCCCACCTTCCAGAACCTCATCGGGAAGATCGAGAAGGAGGTTCAGTTCGGGATCTTTACGACCGACTTCACGATGATCCGGCCGGGCTCGCTTCACCGGGCTAACGGCGGTTACCTCGTCCTTGACGTTGAGGACCTCCTGCGCGCCCCGCTCTCCTGGGAAGGGCTCAAGACTGCCCTGAAGACCGGGGAAGTCCTCATCGAGGAGCCGGGCGAACGGATGGGGTTCATCACGGCAAAGACAATCAAGCCCGAGGCGATCCCACTCGACATCAAGGTGACCCTCATCGGGACCCCGATGCTCTACCAGCTCCTCTACCAGATGGACCCCGACTTCAAGGAGCTCTTCAAGGTCAAGGCCGACTTCGATACCGTGATGGAGCGAAACGACGAGAACGCCGGAAAGTACGCCGACTTCATGTGCAACCTCGTCCGGGAGGAGAAACTCCGGCACCTGGACCGGGAGGCGATTGCCCGGGTGATCGAGTACGGCTCGCGCCTCGCCGAAGACCAGCAGAAACTCTCGACCCGGTTCGCGGCCGTTGCGGACCTCATCCGGGAGGCGAACTTCTACGCCGCGCGCGACGGTGCCGAGCAGATTGGAAAGGGGCACGTCACCCTGGCGATTGAGGAGAAGGTCTACCGTTCGGACCTGATCCAGGAGAAGATCGAGGAGTACATCCGGCGGGGAATCTTCCTCATCGATACCGCGGGGGAGAAGGTGGGCCAGGTGAACGGCCTCTCGGTCATCGGACTCGGGGATTTCGCCTTCGGCCGGCCGTCGAAGGTGACCGCGAGCATCGGTGTCGGCCGTGAAGGGATCGTGGACATCGAACGGGAAGCAGCGCTCGGCGGGCCGATCCACACGAAGGGCGTCCTGATCATCAACGGCTATCTCAATAACAACTACGCGAGGGACAGGCCCCTCTCCCTCTCGGCCCGGCTCGTCTTCGAGCAGAGCTATGAGGGGATCGAGGGTGACTCCGCGTCGAGCACCGAACTCTACGCCCTCCTCTCGGCGCTCTCGGGTCTCCCCTTAAAACAGTACCTCGCCGTCACGGGGTCGGTGAACCAGAAGGGGGAGGTCCAGGCGATCGGAGGCGTGAACGAGAAACTGGAGGGGTTCTTTGAGGTCTGCAAAGCCAAAGGGCTCAACGGGGAGCAGGGGGCACTTATCCCGGCAAGCAACGTCCAGAACCTGATGCTCAAAGAGGAGATCGTCGAGGCGGCGAGGGCCGGGAAGTTCCGGATTTACCCGGTGCGGACGATCGACGAGGGGATCGAGGTCCTGACGGGTGTCCCGGCGGGCAGACGCCGGGAGGACGGGACCTACGAGGAGGGAACGGTGAACTACCTGGTGGACCGGCGGCTCCGCGAGATGGCGGAGGCGATGCGTGGGTTCCAGCCGATGGCGGCGAAGTGACGGGAATGGAGCAGAAACGGTCGGTCTACATGGACCATGCGGCGACGACGCCGACGCGGCCGGAGGTCGTCGAGGCGATGCTCCCCTACTTCACGGAGCGGTTCGGGAACCCTTCGTCGCTCTACGCCCTCGCCCGGGAGGCGAAGGCGGCGGTGGAAGAGGCGCGGGGCCGGGTGGCGGCGGCGATCGGCGCGAAGCCGGAGGAGGTCTTCTTCACCTCCGGGGGAACGGAGGCCGACAACTGGGCGATCAAAGGGGTAGCGGCCGCAAACCGGAAGAAGGGCGACCACATCATCACTTCTTCCATCGAGCATCACGCCGTCATCCACACCTGCCGGAGCCTTGAGAAGCAGGGCTGGCGGGTGACCTACCTCCCTGTCGACGAGTTCGGCCGGGTGGACCCGGGAGTCGTCGAGGAGGCGATCACCGACAAAACCGTCCTTGTCTCGGTGATGGCCGCGAACAACGAGATCGGGACGATCCAGCCGGTTCGTGCGATAGCGGAGATCGCGCACGACCGCAAGATCCCGTTCCACACCGACGCCGTCCAGGCAATCGGCGCCCTTCCGGTGGATGTGGAGGCGATGGGGGCCGACCTCCTCTCGCTCTCGGGCCACAAGTTCGGCGGCCCGAAGGGGACGGGAGCGCTCTACATCCGGAAGAAAACCCGGATCGAGACGTTCATGGACGGCGGCTCACAGGAGCGGGGACGACGGGCCGGGACGGAGAACGTCCCGGGGATCGTCGGGCTCGGGCGGGCAATCGAACTTGCGACCGCAGATATCCCCGCAAAGGCCTCCAGGCTCGCCGCGATGCGGGACCGGCTGATCCGGGGTATCCTGGATACGATCCCGGATTCCCGGCTGAACGGCCACCCGGTCGAGAGGCTCCCGAACAACGTGAACGTTGCGTTCCGCTACGTGGAGGGCGAGTCGATCCTGCTCTCGCTCGACGCGCTCGGTGTTGCTGCCTCGACGGGGAGCGCCTGCACCTCGGCGACGCTTGAGCCCTCGCACGTCCTCACGGCCTGCGGCCTTCCCCCCGAGCAGGCGCACGGCTCGCTTCGCCTCACCCTCGGCTCCCGGAACACGGAGGACGACGTCGATTACGTCCTCTCGGTCCTTCCCGGGGTGATCGAGCGCCTCAGGCAGATGTCGCCGCTCCGGGGGGAGGCGTGAGCGTGGCCGGGATCTTCAAGGCATACGATATCCGGGGACGTTACCCGGACGAACTCAACGAAGCGACGGCGGAGAGAATCGGGAACGCCTTCGTCCGGTTCCTTGCGGCGGAGCGGGTCGTCGTCGGGCGGGACATGCGGCTTTCGTCGAAATCGCTTTCCCGGGCGTTTGTCGAGGGGGCGGTTGAAGCAGGGGTGGAGGTCGCCGATGCGGGACGGGTGAGCACCCCACTCCTCAACTACGCCGTCATCGCCGGAGGGTTCGACGGCGGGGCGATGGTGACGGCTTCCCATCTCCCGGGGGAGATGAACGGGCTCAAACTCGCCGGGAAAGACGCGGTCCCGCTCTCCGGGGACCGGGGGCTGCCGCTCCTCGAGACGATGGCCGGGGAAGAACCGGCAGTACGCGCCGGCGGGTCCTGCCGCAAGGTCGATATGCTGGACTCCTACATCGGGAAGGTGGCCGGATTCGTCCGGAACCCCCGGCCGCTCACGGTCGTGGTGGACGCGGGGAACGGGATGGTCGGGCCTGAGGTGCCCCTCCTCTTCTCCCGGGTCCCGGCGTGGCGGCTTATCCCGCTCTACCTGGACCCCGACGGGCGGTTCCCCCACCACCACGCAAACCCGCTCGACCCCGGGACCACCGGGGCCCTCCAGGACCGGGTGGTGACGGAAAGAGCGGATATGGGGGCGGCGTTCGACGGCGATGCCGACCGGTGCGGGTTTATCGACGAGTGGGGCGAGCACGTCCGGGAGGACCTGGTGACCGGACTCATCGCGGAGTTCCTGCTCGAGGAGAACCCGGGAGCGACGATCCTCTACGACCTCCGGTCGAGCCGGGCCGTCGCGGAGGTGATCAGGGAGGCCGGGGGGCGGGGCGTCCGCTCGAGGGTCGGCCACGCCTTTATCAAAGCCCGGATGCGGGAGGAGAACGCAATCTTCGCCGGGGAACTCTCCGGACACTACTACTACCGGGAGATGGGTTTCACCGACAACGGGCTCCTGACGATGGTGTACGTTGCGAACATCCTCGCCGCGAGCGGTCGGACGCTCTCCGAACTCATCAGGCCGCTGGACCGCTACCCCTCGACCGGGGAGATCAACCTCCGGGTGAGCAGGCCCGATGCGGTTCTTTCGGCGCTTGCAGCGCACTATCGGGACGCAGACCTCGACCGTCTCGACGGGCTGACGGTGGACTACCCGGACTGGTGGTTCAACATCCGTCCATCCCACACCGAGCCGGTGGTGCGGCTGAACCTGGAGGCGGAGACGCGGGACCTCCTCGACGAGAAGAAACAGGAGGTGCTCTCGGTCGTCCGGGGCGCTGAGGAGGCGACGCGGGAGGGGTAAGGGCGGCGCGCACAACGTATTTATCATTCAAGGGCGACATTTATATGCACCATGGTCTTTCCGGATGTGAGGAACCGGAGTATTTCACGTCGTTCCCCGATCTCGTGGACCTGGGCGTTTGTTTCCGGGCCCGTAGCTTAGTCCGGTCAGAGCGCCCGGCTCATAACCGGGCGGTCGTGGGTTCGAATCCCTCCGGGCCCACCTTTAATCGGGGAAAGGGTCACAATCGTGGCTTGAATGCCCTGTTCAGCGCTAATTATTAACTGTTCTATGAATTTAGACGCATTCGTAACCCGGTTCTTTAGAAATTCATGCGCCTGATCTGATAGGGTGATGTTCAATCTTCTCCTCTTTCGCTCGTATTTCTTTTCGTTTGCCATTTTCTCTTTTCTCCGCTTTCTTTTCTACTGTCCGCACAGTGCTGTATCTGTCTGCACAGCCTCAGGTAACTTATCTCTGCGCAGGGGGCTTAACGGGATAGCAACAAAACGGGGGAGGCCCCCGCTGTTTTGTTGCTACTTCTTTAAGAGGCAATACCCACCACGTACAGGCTATGAAGAGAATCAACGCAAAGGGAGAGGTATTTCAGCAGACATCCATCTACATCCGTGAGAATGTCTACCTCCTCGCAAGAGAGGAGCGTATCCCCATGTCAGAGGCCGCAGAGCAGGGTGTGATCGCCGC
>NZ_DANC01000061.1:0-2049 GCF_002499755.1 Methanoculleus sp. UBA291
GCCGGCACCATCGCGACACTCACCAGCAGCACGGCGAAGAGCGTGGAGAGCGCCCGCATTCCAATGTTTCCGTTCATTTACTTTTCCTCCTATAACATCCCCGGAGGCAAAAGAGGCGCATCTTTAAGTACATTGAATGCATACTACTCTTCTGCCTTCTGGGCTGTTTGGGGGTTCATCCGGTCTTGGACGGATGGGATGAACCTCCCTCATTTTTCAAACGCCATTTTCAGACATCCGCACAAGGACATAGATGTCAATCTATTTATCTTTTCTGTCCAATCTCTCTACACGTCCGTCGGTTGTTCGCAAAACCGGGGTTTTCGATCCCATCCCGGGGGTCGGGGGCGCGGGAGAATGGCCGGTCTTGCGGCGGGATCGGATATCGTACCAACTCGCTCCCTCCGGTGCGCGCCGCGATTTCCGGGTGCGGAGGGCAGAAAAAACCGTTATAATCTACGCCCCGCAAGAACGGCCGCGTCGGGCACAGGGGACCGCCGCGCGCCCTGCCGCAGGCGTCGGAGCAGGGAGGTTTCAGGCCGCCCGGCGCCATCGACCACCGCTTTCTCCGGTAGAACTTTACACCTGAAACTTCACGTGTAGCATTGCCTCATGCGACGTGCGGCATTCCACAGGAACGGAACATGAGAAGACCGAATATCTTCAGATGACCGGGGGGAGGACAACCTCAAAAGCATTCTTCAAGCCCTGAGCCAAAGGCAAAAAACGGCACCAAAAATACCACAGCAAAGAAGAAGAGATGGCATGCAATATATCACAGCAATATTAATAACCGCAGTGATAAACAAACACACCACTCAAGGCGGGCAGCAGCGATGCGTGGTAAGTACCCGCCTATTGGGGAGTAATGGATATGGTTTCACCGTTGATTCTGGTCAATCTCAAGACCTATCAGGAAGGTATGGGCAGCAACGCTCACCGGATCGCCGCTGCGGCCGAGACCGTGGCGAGAGAGAGCGGCGTCGTCATCGGCATCGCGCCGGTCTTCACCGAGATCCACCCGATGAGCCACCACTATGCGATACCCGTCTATGCCCAGCATATCGATGCGATCGCCCCCGGCGCTCATACCGGCCATATTCTCCCCGAGGCCGTCAGGGCAGCGGGTGCACGCGGCACGCTGATCAACCATTCCGAACACCGCCTCACCCTGGCCGATATCGACGCCTGCGTCCGGGCCGCGCAACGGCTTCACCTGGAGTCGGTCGTCTGCACGAACAACGACGCCACAAGCGCCGCCGCCGCCGCCCTCCGCCCCGACTACGTGGCGATAGAGCCCCCGGAACTGATCGGGAGCGGGGTCTCCGTCTCGAAAGCCGACCCGGGAATCATCGAGCGGTCCGTCAACGCCGTCAGGGCGGTGAACCCGGAGACGAAAGTCCTGACCGGAGCGGGCATCCAGTCGGGCGAGTGCGTAAAGATCGCCGTCGACCTCGGGACTTCCGGCGTCCTTCTTGCGTCAAGCGTCGTCAAGGCCGACGACCCCGAAGCGGTCCTCCGTGATCTCGTCTCTCTGATCTAGACGGGCCTTCATAATTTGGGTTTTTCGAGTGCAGGATACCTTCCGGACAGAAAAGACACAGGGACCATAAAGAGCATGTAGGGGGAACATTCATCCAATGTCGCGTCTTTTCGCGGCTTCGCGTGAACAATACGTTGAGGATGTGAACTACCCCGCGCCTTTTGGACGGGGCTTCCCGGCTATCATCCTTCCTCTCTACTGAAGGCCGGGTCCACAGGCTCTCTGGCGCGTTCCGCACCTGCTACCCCGACAAGGTTCTGCTCTTGCAGGGCAAATTTCTTGATATTGATTGCCGCGTTGATGTCACGGTCGTGGTGAGTGCCGCAGTCGGGACAGACCCAGTCCCGGTCTGAAAGTGTGAGATCCCGCTTGAGATGCCCACACTGATGGCAAATCTTCGAGGATGGATCAAACCTCCCGATCGCGAGAAGGGTCTTCCCGTATTTTCGGCACTTGTATTCCAGCATCGTGAAGAACGTACTCCACGATGCATCCCCGATACTCTG